>DHJP01000165.1:40387-41149 GCA_002404395.1 Clostridiales bacterium UBA4717 | reverse complement strand
CACTCTTTCGGAAAGAAGGAGAAAATATTATGAAATTTAACGGCTTTTTCAAGAAATTCGGCGTGTGCGCTTTGTCTGCCGCGCTGTGCGTTTCGGCGTTCGCTTCCTGCGGGAAAGATGATGGCTCTGGCGAGAAAATCGACGGCAACACCGATATCGCGGAGGTGAAATCGGAACAGGTGAAAGACGAGGCGGCGTGGAAAGCGGCGTTCGACGTTACGAAGTTTGCCAACTTCACGATGAAGGAAGTAGATACGCAAACGAAAGAGAGCGCAACCGACGTGCGCGGAATTACATACAAGTATGCGGGCGATAAAGTATATTATTCGACGTACGAAAACGACAGAGATCACGAAAGCGAACGGCACGATGTTTATTTCGCTAAGACGAACGACGTCTGGGCGGCGTACGGCATCAACTTTGAAGAAGGCGTGCAAACCACCGAAAGCGAGTACGATATGGAAAATCACCCCGAGTATGAGTATATCGTTTCGGGAAAAATGGGCGTTACCCCGATTGAACAGCTTGCCGAAATGGCTACTTTCGATAAGGTGAAGTACGACGAAACCGCGAAAGGGTACTTATACGAAGTGGAAGGGCAAGGCACGGCGACGATTAAAATCGCAAACGGCTTGTTTGCGGGATATATGATGAAGCAGGAAGACGGATCGGAAGCGCAAGGCAAAACCGAGTATGTAATTAAAGTTTCGTATTACGATATAGGTTCTACTTCGGTTGTATTGCCCGAGAAAATGGGCAAGC
>DHJP01000165.1:14893-40302 GCA_002404395.1 Clostridiales bacterium UBA4717 | reverse complement strand
AGAAGCCGAGTATAGTTTTAACGGCGGATACCGATTTCGGGGCGTTGGAATCGGAAAAAGTGGACGCCGAGGGCTGGGCGAAAGCATTTAACGCCGCTTCGTATAGTAATTTTACGGCTTCGTGCACGGCTCTTAACGTGCTTCAAAAAGCTACGGCAACCAGCGGATATTTGCAAGTAGATCAGGCGGTAACAAAATTAAAATTGTATTTTTACAAGAATGAAGACGGAAAATATATGGGAATATCAGGCGGGGAAGTGATGGAAATGCCGACTAATGACACGCATTATATGCGCGACGGGAAGCCTTTGGCGATGAATTATTCGTGTATATGCCCCGATTTTTCCGAATTTTTCGTAAAATTTACGTATGACGAAACGAAAAAATCTTACGTATACGAAGGCGAAGGACTTAGAACGAACGCTTATTACGGTACGAGCGGTTCTTATGCCGATTATGTGAAAGCCGAATTGAAAATCGTAAACGGTCTGGTGGCGTATGTAAGCACAGAAGACACGAATAAAAACAAGTTGGCGACGAAATTTTTCGATTTCGGCGTGACGGCGGTGGATTTGCCCGAAATTTCGAAATAAGTCGGGCGTATTTATTTGATATGAACACGCGAAAAGAAGCGGAGAGCGAACGTGCTTTCCGCTTTTTCGATTGGGCGTTTTATGCTAATTTTTCAGATATTTCGTTATGTACTTTTCAAGCCACTCGCCGCCGAGCGTGCGCAAGGGCGTTTGAGACTGATTGTCTGCGCCGGCGTTTGAGTTTGCGTTTGAGTTTGCGTTTGCGCCTGTGCCGCGGGCGCCGGTGGGGCGTGCGCCCGTATATGATCCTGTGCCGGTGCTTCCGCTGCTGCCCGTGGTGCTTGTGCTGCCTGTGGGGCGCGGCGGGGGAGCGGTATCGCAGGGCTGGCACGGATCGCAACGATCGCAGGGATCGCGGGAATCGCAAGGTTTTTGCGGCGGCTCGGGTTTATCTGCGGGCGAACACGGAAATGCCGAAAGCGATCCTAAAAATTTAAGCATATCTTCCGACTGCTTCAATTTATCGCAGATCGGCGTTAAGTTGCCCTGAAAATCGGGGTTTTGCGTTACGAGATACACGATGAGCAATGTTAAGGCGTCCATACTGACATTATACGCGGCGGCACGGCGCGTTGGTTACTTCGCATATACTGTTTTTGCGGAGGTGTGTTATGAAAAGTTTTCGTGATTTTGCTAATATCAATACGCAGGAGCGCGGCGCGAACGCCGATAAAGTAACGATTGCGGGGTTCGGCGCGCAGAATACGGGTGCGGGCACGCAGGGCGGCGCAGGTTCGGTTGCGCAGGGCGGTACAGGCGCGCATGGCGGTACAGGCGCGCGAGGCGGCACGGGTGTGCAAGGCGGCACGGGCGCACAGAGCGGCGCGGGTTCGGCGAATGACAAGGTAACGGCGGAAACGCTTGCAAGGCAGATTGCGGCGGCGTATCGCGGAAAGAACGATAAGGCGGTGCTTGCGGATATAGTATCGTCGGCGGAAAGAGGCAAGCGCGCGGGAACGGAAAATCTGCCTGCCATCATGGGTATGGCGGCGGCTCTGGACGACGCCTGCGAGCATATGGCGGAGAACAGCGCGAAGCTGACGGCTCTGCGCGACCGCCTGATTGCGGGGCTTTCGAAAATTCCGCATTCGGTTCTCAACGGCGATCCCGTAAACCGTCTGCCGGGCAATGTGCACTTCTGCTTTGAAGGCATTGAAGGCGAGAGCCTGCTGCTTCTTCTGGACGCGAAGGGCATCTGCGCGTCCTCCGGCTCTGCCTGCACGTCGGGGTCGCTTGACCCGAGCCACGTCCTGCTTGCCATCGGGCATCCGCACGAGATTGCGCACGGTTCTCTGCGGCTCTCGCTCTGCGAGACGAACACCGACGAGGATGTGGACGATATGCTCCGCGAAATCCCCGCGGTTGTGGACTATCTGCGGAATATGTCTCCGCTCTGGCGCGACAAGGTAACCGGCAAGAAGGAATTCTATCTGAAATAAAGGAGTGAGCGAAAATGGCACTGTACAGCGAAAAGGTAATGGATCATTTTTCGAATCCGAGAAATGTCGGAGAGCTTGAAAATGCCGACGGAGTCGGCGAAGTCGGAAACGCAGTATGCGGTGATATAATGAAGATATATCTTAAGGTCGATGATAACGGCGTTATTACCGACGTTAAGTTCAAGACCTTCGGATGCGGTGCGGCTATTGCAACGAGCAGCATGGCTACCGAGATGATAAAGGGCAAGAAGGTTGAAGAAGCGCTTGAGCTTACAAACAAAGCGGTGATAGAAGCACTTGACGGACTTCCGCCGGCAAAGATCCACTGTTCGGTGCTTGCCGAGGAAGCGGTAAAGGCTGCGATCGCGAATTATTACGATAAGAAGGGGATCGAGCACAACATCAAGAGCTGCGACTGCAATTGCGAAGGTTGCCATAAGCACGGTTAATGTGATCGAATTAAGCGGAATCCGAGCGGGTTTAGTGCCTGCCGGGTTCCGTTTTTTGCTTTTGGTCAATTTGCGCAGATGTAGAAAATTCGACCGCTTTTTTGTGCACAATGCCCAAAGACGCGCAGAAAACATTCATGTAAAGCAGTACTGCCCAGCTGCAATTTTGAGTAAATGTAAATTACTGCTATATAATACATGAATATGCACCGAAATAATACGTTGATAACATTGGCAAATAGCGCAGAAAACAGGTAAATAATTATTACTGTAAGATGATTCTTGCTTGCGATTTGAGATCGATCAAAAACGCTGAATTGTAAATGTGAATTTTTTGTAACTTTACATAAGTTTTGAGGGTATTGATGTGTCCGGACTCGGAACCAAAGTCTGTTAGTAACTCTTGACATTCAAAAAGCTGTATGTTATTATATTACTATGCAAATTGTGCCATGAGGCTGATTTCTGCAGCGGTTCGGATCGCTTTTTTGCTGCAAACGGCGCATATAAAAAGCTGCTTGCGGCTCTCAGGTCTGCGCTTTGCAGAATATCCGTATTGCATGATTTGAAAACGCAATTACCCCTTTTCAAAGTAATCTTGGCAGGAGGAAACTTTATGAAAAAATCGAGACTGACACGGCTTGTTGCCGCGATGCTCTCGCTTCTGATGCTTATCGGCTGCTTCGGTTTTACGGCAGTTGCCGCCGATGACGATGAAGCTGCGCAGTCCGCAGTTATGTCGTACGACATCGAAGAGGTTAAGGCATTGCTTAACGCTTTGACCTACGACGAATACACGGCGCGCAACACTCGTTTTGAAAAAGCGACAAAGACTGTGGCGATCGAGGCGGCGAACTATGACGCCGAAAACACAGACGCCGAGGTCGAGATCGTTGAAAACTACAGAGGCGGCACGGGCAAAGCACTTTATACCCCGGCTGACGGAACGGTATCCTGGAAGTTTGAGATCCCGGAAGCCGGAAAGTACGCGGTAAAGCTTTACTATTGCCCGGTCGGCAACGAAAAGTCCACGTCGATAGAGAGAGAATGCCGCATTGACGGCGAATTTCTCTTTAAAGGTCTGCGTTATCTTACGCTGACCAAGCGTTGGATGCCTCACGTATATGATCCCGAAACGGCTGAAAGCGAAAGCGAAAACGGCTTGCGTGTTGCCGAGGACGGCTCATATGTATTCCAGACCGATATCAACGGCAACGATATCAAGCCGAATATCGTTGAAACGCCTGAGTGGAGCGAGTATTCGCTGTGCGATTCTACCGGATATGACCTGTATCCGTATGAGATCGCTTTCACGGCAGGCGAGCATACGCTGTCTCTCAAGTCCTCAAGAGACGAGATGGTTATCTCGAAGATTGAGTTCTACCCCTTGGCGGAGCAGAAGCCTTATGCTGAAATTGAGGCTCTGTATGAGAAAAAAGGCTATACTTCGGCAGATACAAACGGTGTTATAAAGCTTGAAGCCGAACTGCCTTATGCGGTTTCCGACAGAACCATATATCCGCAGAATGACCGTTCTTCGGCGGTAACTTCGCCTCAGGATCCCGCAAAGACGAAGATGAATTCTATCGGAAGCACGAAGTGGCAGTCGGTCGGTCAATGGATCGAATACAAATTCACTTGTGAGGAGACCGGCCTTTATTACATAGCCCCGAGATTCAAGCAGTCCGAGCTCAGCGGTATATACGCTTCGAGACGTCTTTACATCAACGGCGAAGTGCCGTTTGACGAGGCGAACTACTGCCGCTTCAACTATTCGGACGATTGGCAGGCAGCACCGCTCGGCGACGGTGAGAATGAATTTAAATTTTACTTTGAAAAGGGTAAGGAATATACGCTTAAATTCGAGGTATGTCTCGGAAGCGTCAGCGATATCCTCGAAGAAGCAAACGGCGCGATGAGCGCAATGAATGCCGACTATTTGAAGATACTCCAGATAACCGGCGCATCTCCCGACGAATACCGCGATTATAACTTCAACGTTTTGATCCCCGATGTAATTACCGATCTGTATAAGCAGAGCAAGATTATTTCGGGAATCTCACAGACGCTGATCGAACTCAGCGGTCAGAAGAGCTCAAACTCGGCATCGCTTGAAAACATTGCGCGTACTCTTATGAAGATGGCGACCGATGAGGACGAAGTTGCAAGGCAGCTTACGACTATGAAATCGTACATCGGTACTCTCGGTACTTGGATCAACAGTACGCAGAGCCAGCCGTTGCTGCTTGACTACATTACGATTTGCCCGGTCGACGACAAGAATGATCTTCCGAGAGCAAAGGCGAACTTCTTTGAATCGGCAGCCTTCGAGATCACTTCGTTCATTCACAGCTTCTTTACCGACTACAGCAGTCTCGGCGCAACCAAGGAGCTTGATAAGAGTGAGGTTACCGAGGTCTGGATCAGCAGCGGACGTGACCAGGCACAGATCGTGCGTACCCTTATTGATAACAAATTTACCAATACATATAATATCGGCGTAAACCTCAAGCTTATCGCAGCCGGAACACTTTTGCCGTCCACCCTCGCAGGCAACGGTCCGGATGTTTCGCTTACGAACGCTCAGGGCGACCCGATACAGTATGCAATACGTAATGCGGTTATTAAGCTGAATGATTTTGACACCTTCGATGAGGTCGTTGATCGTTTCGACCCGGCGGCGATGATCCCGCTGACGCTTTACGGCGATACCTACGGTATACCGGAAACGATGACGTTCAGCATGATGTTCTACCGCAAGGACATTTTTGCCGAGCTCGGACTTGACATTCCGCGTACATGGGATGAGCTCATGGCTATAGTTCCTATCCTTCAATATAATAATATGGAAGTCGGTATCCCGTCTTCGAGCGGCGGACTTAACCTGCTGCTTTATCAGATGGGCGGAGAGGTGTATTCGGATGACGGTATGAGAACCGGATACGATTCGAACATTTCGCTTGAAGCGTTCGACACTATGTGCTCCTACTTTACCAACTACGGTTTCCCGGTTTCCTACGATTTTGCAAACCGTTTCAGAACAGGTGAGCTTCCGCTCGGTATTTCCGATTACGTTGCCTCCTACAATCAGCTCACGATATTTGCGACCGAAATACGCGATCTTTGGGAATTCGTTCCGCTACTCGGCTATCAGCGCGAAGACGGCACGATCAACAATGATACGATCGTCGGTGTGGCTCCGATGATGATGATGGCGGGTGTTGACGATCCCGACAGAGCATGGACCTTCATGGATTGGTTCTCAACTGCCGACATTCAGGCTTCTTACGCGAATGAAGTCGTCGCAACCATCGGTCAGGGTGCAATGTATGCAACTGCAAACATTGAAGCACTTGAATCGCTTCCGTGGTCGTCAAACGATTACAATAATATAATGGAGCAATTCAAGAGCCTTGCATCGGTTCCTGAGTATCCCGGAGGATACATTATCGCCCGTTATGTCAACTTTGCATTCCTTGACGCGTACAATAATTCGGCAGATCCTGTCGAAGCGTTGCTCGGATATGTTGATGACATCAACAAGGAGATAACGAGAAAGCGTGAAGAGTTCAACCTTGAAACACTTGAGCTTGGTGAAACTCTTGCCGATAAGCGTGCTCGCGAAGCCGCTGAAGCGAACAGCTGATTTTGCAGACCGAAACATTATATAAAGGAGAAAAAACATGTCAGAAACTACGAAAACGGCAGAGATCAGACGGCCGGTATCTCGTAAGGACATGACAAAGTGGCAGTGGACGCTCAAGGAGATCAAGAAAAACAAAACCGCGTATATTATGATTGCGCCGTTTATGATCCTGTTCTTCATGTTTACGGTTCTGCCGGTCGGATTGTCGATTGTCCTGAGCTTTACCCAATTCAACATGATGGAATTTCCTAAATTTATATTTATGGATAATTACATCCGTCTGTTTCTCGATGATGACATATTCCTCATCGCGTGCCAGAATACATTTATTTTTGCAGCGATTACGGGTCCTGTGTCTTACTTCATGAGTTTGCTCATTGCATGGTTTATCAACGAGCTTACTCCGAAAGTTAGAGCGCTCGTAACCCTCATATTCTACGCTCCGAGTATTTCAGGTTCAGTATATCTTATCTGGACGGTGCTCTTTTCCAGCGACTCTTACGGATATGTCAACGCGTGGCTTATGGAGCTTGGGTTTATAACCAGCCCGATACTTTGGTTCTCTGATGAGAAATATGTCATGGGACTTTGTATCGTGGTCGCGCTCTGGACCTCGCTCGGTACCTCGTTCCTTTCGTTTATCGCCGGACTTCAGGGCGTTGATAAGAGCCTTTATGAAGCTGCCGCGGTTGACGGAGTCAAGAACAGATGGCAGGAGCTTTGGTATGTTACGCTTCCGACCATGCGCCCTCAGCTTATGTTCGGTGCGGTCATGTCGATCACCGGTTCATTCGGTTTCGGTGCGGTAGTTACCGCACTTGCCGGATTCCCGTCGGTCAACTATTGTGCATGGACTATCATGCATCACCTTGAGGATTACGGCGGATCACGTTTTGAAGTCGGATATGCCTCGGCAATCGCGGTAGTGCTTTTCGCTATAATGGTGGGAGCAAACCTCGTTGTAAAGAAAGTGCTTTCAAAGGTAGGAGAATGATGATATGGCTAAATTAAGAACCAGAAGACATAAAGTCGTTCTCAACCGTTCGGTTGGAGGCGACCTCGGAATCAATTTGTTCCTCATATTGATGGGTGCATTCATGTTTTTGCCGATGCTTTACACTTTCATGCAGGCGCTCAAGCCGCTTGATGAGTTGTGGATGTTCCCGCCGCGTTTCTACGTTATTAACCCGACGCTCAAAAACTTTTCAGATCTGTTCAAGCTTATGAGCGACTCTTGGGTGCCGTTTTCAAGATACATATTCAATACCGTATTTATCTCTATTGTGGGTACTGCCGGAAACCTGATCTTTTCGTCACTTGCCGCATACGCTTTGTCGAAGATCAATTTCCCCGGAAGAAATTGGATGTTCCAGATGATCGTCCTCTCTCTTATGTTCCACTCAACGGTTACCGGTATATGCAACTTCATTACGATGAGTGCATTGCATTGGGTTGACACCTACTTTGCGATAATCGTACCGTCGTTTGCCACTACCCTCGGACTTTACCTCATGAAGCAGGTCATGGAGTCGAATATTACCGATGCGGTGCTTGAGTCGGCGCGACTTGACGGTTCGACCGAGTTTAATACCTTCCTTACAATTGCAATGCCTATGGTCAAGCCGGCATGGCTTACACTTATCATTTACTGCTTCCAGGGACTTTGGAACACCGGCTCTTCGGTTTACATTCAGTCCGAGGAACTTAAGACATTTAACTACGCGATCGGTCAGATCCTTGCCGGCGGTATTCAGCGTGCCGGTGCGGGAGCCGCTTCGACTGTGGTCATGATGCTTGTGCCGATACTCGTATTCGTCATTTCGCAGAGTAACATCATCGAAACGATGGGTTCGTCGGGTATGAAAGACTAAGGAGGCAGAGAAGAGAAATGAAAAAAATACAAAGATTTTTCGCACTGGCCGCTTGTCTTGTCATACTGTTCGGGTGCTTACCGACGCAGGCGATCACTCCGTATTCGACGTACACATACTCGATAGACGGTTTTGCACTTGTTTCGCCTGATGCATACGTTCCCGATCGTGTGGTCAATTCCGATGACATCGTTTATAACGGCGAAGTTATTGCAATCGATGATCCCCGTGACTTGTTTGTCGATAAGAACAATAACATTTATCTTGTGCTCGGCACCTCCAACACGGTCGTTGCCATGGACAGTTACTTCAATGTTAAGTTCCTGATAAACAGCTTTACGAACGATCACGGTGTGCCGGATTCGCTTGCCGGACCTTCCGGAGTGTTCGTAACGAGCGACAAAATTTATGTCGCCGATACCGATAATAAGCGTATCGTAATGTTCAACCTTGACGGCTCATTCTATAAAACGATAGAAGAGCCCGATGCCGACGTTTTCCCGGCTAACTCGATCTACAAGCCGGTTGCTATTGCCGTTGATGATTACAAGCGTATATACGTAGTATCATCCACGACCTATATGGGTGTTATAGCGATCAATGAAGACGGCGATTTTCAGGGCTTCGTCGGAGCACAGCAGGTAACGATCAGTGCTCTGCAGATGTTCTGGAGAAGATTCCAGACCAAGGAACAGCGTGCACAGTCTCAGGCGTACGTTTCGACCGAGTTCAACAACATCGCGATGGATGACAAGGGCTTCATTTACGTAACTACCTCGTCAATTCCCGAGAATTCACAGCAAAGCGCGATCAATGACGGCAGCAGCAAGTATGCTCCGGTCAAGAAGCTCAACACCAAAGGTAACGACATATTGAAGCGTAACGGCTTCTTCGGTCCCGGCGGTGAAGTCAATGTTTCAAATCTGTCTACTGCGACGATTACCGGTGCGTCGAGAATCGTTGACGTAGCGATCGGTCCGGAAGGAACCTGGTCGATCATTGACGAAAAGCGAAGCAAGGTCTATACTTACGATTCCGAAGGTAATCTGCTTTTCATCTTCGGTGATACCGGAACACAGCTCGGAAACGTGCAGACCATTGAAGCGATAACCTACCTCGGAAACGACATTCTTATCCTTGACAAGGGTTCAAAGAATATTACACAGTTCAGACGTACCGAGTACGGAGATCTGCTTATCGAGGCAATTCGTAATACCAACGAAAGAAACTATGATAAGACCATCGATTATTGGCAGAGTATCCTTCAGAGAAACAACAACTTTGACTCGGCTTACATCGGAATCGGACAAAGCCTGTACCGCAGTGCAAAATATGAAGAAGCGCTTGAGTATTACGAATCCGCATATGATACCGAAAACTATTCGGATGCATATAAGGAGATCAGAAAAGCCTGGATGTCAAAATTCTTCATCCTGGTTCCTATCGTAATAATCGTTGCGGCGATACTTGTGGTTAAGTTCTTCAAACACGCATCGAAGGTCAACAAGGCAGCCGCGCTCAAAGTCGGCAAAAAGACTTTCCGCGAGGAGATCCTATACACGTTCCACTTGATATTCCATCCGTTTGACGGATTCTGGGATCTTAAGCATGAACAGCGAGGTTCGGTAAGAGGCGCGTTCTTCTGGATCGCAATTGCGATCGTGACCTTCTTCTACCAGGAGATAGGTACCGGATACATATTCAGCCCCCGCGACACATACTCCACGATTTTTGTACAGGTTATCGCGGTCATTGTACCGATCTTGCTTTGGACGGTTGCAAACTGGTGCCTTACCACCCTGTTTGAGGGCGAAGGAAGCTTTAAGGATGTATTTGTGGCAACGTCATATTCACTTGCACCCTTGCCGCTTCTGATCGTACCGGCAGTTATTTATTCAAACTTTGCTACCGCAAGCGAAGCCGGAATAATCAATCTGCTTACTTCATTCGCATTTGTTTGGTGCGGAATGCTTATATTCTTTGCATCGCAGGTAACTCACGATTATACGTTCTCCAAAAATATACTGACCACGCTCGGAACGATAATCGGTATGTGTGTTATCATGTTCGTTGCGCTTCTGTTCTCAACGCTTCTTTCCAAGATCCTCAGCTTTATAACCGAGGTAATCACGGAAATTACGTACAGACTCTGAGCAAGGAGGGAAATGAATAATGTTTACCAAAAATAAAGTCATCGCATTTCTGTCCGTGCTGATGGTTCTGCTGATGCTTTCAACGCTGACAGCGACGGCTGCGGATGATGAACGTGTTGACTATCTTAAAACGACGTTTTCATCCGATGCCGAGAAGCTGGCAACGATGGAGCTTATGATCGAAAAGAACGGCAGTCAACTGTACGTTGACCGCGTTTCCGGAGAGATCGCGTTTGTTGATATGGCTTCGGGACAGACGCTTTTCTCAAACCCGTATGATGTCGGTTCATCGAAGGCTTCCGATAATATCAAGAGCCAGCTTATGAGCCAGCTGATAATCAAGTATGAAGAGAGCGGTGCTGAAAAACAGCTTGACAGCTATTCTGACGCGTCGTTAAGAGACCAGATCACCGTAAAAAAGACCAAATCAGGTGTGCGCGTCGAGTATATTATCGGTGAGCAGGTCACAAGACGACTCGTTCCGCGACTTATCGAACGTTCCCGCTATGAGGAGCTTATCATCGGTAACATAACCGACGAAAGGATACTCAAGCAGTTCTCGGTCTACTACAGCCTCAAGGATCCTTTTGATGATTCGCTTTCTGACCGTCAGCTGAGAGAAATGAGAAACTCCTGGCCGATCACCGATACCCTTGCGGTCTACGTTTTCGACCCTAAAGCAACGGAAAAAGAAATTGATATGTTCGAGGGATATATCAAAGAATACGATCCTTCGTATACATTTGAAATGCTTGATGAAGACCATGAAATGACAAAGTTTGAGGGAACCGAAAAGTCTCCTCCGCTTTTCAGAATGGCGCTTGAGTATTCGATCGACGACGACGGAAATCTTGATGTAAGACTTCCGGCAAACGGTATTCGTTTTGACGAAACGGTTTACTCGCTTTGAAACATCAGCATACTTCCGTATTTCGGCGCAGGTGCTACGGATGATAACGGCGAGATCTTTATTCCCGACGGCAGCGGTGCGGTAATTTACCCGTCCGAATTCAAGGGCGAATCGATCACGCTTACGAACACCATATACGGTCAGGATTATGCATATCAGAAAGTGAGCGGCGCTCATCAGGAAATCATGCATCTTCCGGTATACGGACTTGTTCATAACAACGTTGAGGTTACCGAAACGGTTGTCAGCGAGCTTGACGATGTTGAAGTTACCGATGAAGAGACCGGTCTTACCACACTTGAAAAGCAGATGGTTGACAAAGTTTACACCGAAGAGACCGATACCAAGGTCGGCTTCTTAGCGATAATCAACGAGGGCGACTCGCTTGCAACGATAACCGCTGAAAACGGTGGCGCACTTCATCAGTACTTTACGGCGTTTACTTCGTTTGCTCCGCGTCCCAAAGACTCATACAGTCTTGCGGACACGGTATCCGGCGGCGGTGTTTACACTGTCGTTTCAGATCGTAAATACACCGACAGCTATCGTATTAAGTATGTAATGCTGAACGATGACACGGTTGCCGAAGAAAAGGCGCTTGATAATCACTATACCGCAAGCTATGTAGGAATGGCTCATGCATATCGTGATTATCTTGAATCCACAGGTATTATCGAAAAGCTTAAGGGTGATGAGATCAATGACGATATTCCGCTGTTTATCGAATCATTCGGAGCAATTGATACCACAAAGCGTATAGCTTCGATCCCGGTAAATGTGAAAACCGCACTTACTACGTTTGACGACCTCAAGACGATGAGCGAGCAGCTGAATGAAAAAGGGATCAAGAATATAAACTATAAGCTCAGCGGATTTACCAACGGCGGTATGGTTTCGACCGTTCCGTACAAGGTCGAGTTCGTGAAGGCGGTCGGCGGAAACAACGGTTTCAAGGATTTCCTTGCATACGCTGCCGACAACGGCATACTCGTATTCCCCGACTTTGATTTCACTTACTTCAAAAAGGCTGCATATTTTGACGGTATCAGCAACAAAAATCTGGTCAAGACAATGGATGACCGTTACTCGTCGAAGCGTGTATATGAGTCGACCATGCAAAGCTACGTCAAGACCGACACACTTGCGATCTCTCCGAACTCTTTCGGATATCTTTACGACGGATTCTCTAAGAACTTCAGTAAGTTCAACCCGATCTCAATCTCGGTTGCAACACTCGGAAGCGATCTTAACTCGGATTTCAGCAAAAAGAACCCGAGCAACCGTGAGGACAGTAAGACAGCCGTCAAGGATGTACTTGCTGAGATCAAGAATGACTACACTAATGTTCTGAGTGATGCAGGAAATGCCTACTCGCTTGAATATGCAGACAATTTCCTCAATGTTCCGCTTGACTCAAGTAATTATATTCAAACGAGCGTTTCCGTTCCGTTCATGGGAATGGTACTTCATGGATATAAGAACTTTACGGGTACTGCGGTGAATATGGCGGGAGACATCAAGTATCAGGTGCTTAAGTCGATCGAAAACGGCGCGTCTGTTTACTTCACCCTTTCATACCGTAACACGAAACTGCTTAAAGAATCCGAAGAGCTTAACAAGTACTATTCGGTCGGCTTTGACATTTGGTTTGACGACCTTACCGATACTTATCAGAAGCTTAACGAAGCGCTTTCAGAGCTTCAGACGGTAACGATCGAAGATCACGAGTTTATTCTCGGTGAGCGCGTTCCGACCGAAGAGGAAGCGGAGGCAGACAGACTTGCCGCCGAAGAAGCTGAAGCGGCACTTGAGGAATCGTATGAGATCAGCTATCAGAAGGCCCTCAAGAAGCTTAAACTTCAGGCAAGACGTAACGGGCAGAACCCCGAGACGGTGACGCTTGATCGCGAAACCTACATTGCTTCGCTCAGGACCGTTGACGAAAACACCGATGTTGAAGAAAACGGCGATGAGTACAAGACAACAAAGTATACAACGTCAAAGGGAAAGATCGTTGTTGTTACATATAGCAACGGTGTGAAGTTTATTCTTAATTACAATAACTTTGACGTTACGACAGTCGTAGACGGCGAGACCTATAAGGTTGATTCGCTCGGCTTCGTTAAGCTCAAGTAAGAAAGGGGTGTATTAGTTGGATAAGCAAGCAAATCTTTATGATGAGATATATCATAAGAAAAACGCGGCTAAAAAGAAACGCGGCGGTGCATCTCTTGACAAACGAAAAGCTCGTGCCGGCTACATATTTGTTTTGCCGTTTATTATCAGTTTCATCGTTATCTATCTGCCGATCATTATTGACTCGATAACGTACAGCTTTAACAAGATCAGGATCATACCCGGAGGAAGCTTCTACCTTGAATTCTGCGGATTTGAAAACTACCGCAGTGCCTTTGTAGAGGATCCGCTGTTCGTGCAGACACTTACCTCTGGTGTAAGGCAGTTGATATTTGATATTCCCGCAATCGTAATCTTCTCGCTGTTTATGGCTGTTTTGCTTAATCAGAAGATGGTCGGACGCGCAGCGTTCCGTGCGATCTTCTTCATACCGGTCATTCTTTCTACCGGTATTATAGACAGCATCGATCAGAGCAACGCGTTCATGAGCTACATGGACAGCGGAAGTCAGATCGAGACCGGCGCTTCAACCGGCGGAGTTACACAGATTATATCCGCAGTCGATTTTGAACATTTGTTTGAAAGCATGAAGGTCGGAAGCGATCTTGTGGATTATGTTATAAACCTTATAAATAACATTTATAACATTATTAACCGCTCCGGTGTTCAGATGCTTATATTCCTTGCCGGACTTCAGTCCATCTCGCCTGCGATCTACGAATCCTGCGAGATCGACGGAGCAACCTCATGGGAAACCTTTTGGAAGATCACGCTCCCGATGATAAGCCCGATGATACTTGTTAATACCGTGTACACGGTCATTGACTCGTTTACTTCGGAATCCAACTCGGTAATGAAATATATTACAAGCGTATATTCAAGAGACGACGTGCTTTCGAGCGCAATGTCCTGGATCTACTTCTTGGTAGTAATACTGATAATTGCCGCAGTATCGGGTATACTCAGTGCGTTTGTCTTCTATCAGAAACGCGATTAAGGGAGGGATTATCAGATGAATGCTCAACAGGCACCAAAGGTTAAAAGAGAAACCAAAAACAAGATCAGAGTAGACTTTGAAAGAACTCCCCTTCTTCAGCGTCTTAAAGCAAAGTATCTTTCGATGTACTTTGTAAAAAATGTAGTATGGGCAGTTTTCAGATTCGTATTGCTCATAGGTATAGCATACGTTATACTTTATCCGTTTTTTGCAAAGATCGCCGGCTCATTCATGAGCAAATCGGACTTTGTCGATACTACGGTCAAGCTGATACCGAGGTATCCCACGCTCGATACTTACCGCTTGATAATTGAAGAGAATAAGTATTTTGAAGCATTATTCAATACGACGGTGCTTTCGGTGCTTTGCGGTGTCACGCAGACCTTCGTGTGCTGTCTTATCGGATACGGACTTTCAAAATTCAAATTCAAAGGCTCAAAGCTCTTGTTTGCACTTGTCGTGTTTACCATGATAGTGCCGCACAAGACGCTTCAGCTTTCAATGTTTATGCACTTCCGCTTCTTTGATGTACTTGGAATACTCAACTTCCTCGGCGGCGGAGTGATAAAGGGATTCAAACTGTTAGACTTTACTTCGATAAATCTTCAGAACACCTATTGGCCGCTTGCACTGCTTTCGCTCGGCGGTCTGGCATTCAAGAACGGTCTTTACATATTTATGATGAGACAGTTCTTCCGCGGTGTTCCGGATGAACTTGAAGAGTCGGCATATATCGACGGAAGCGGCGTTTTCAGAACTTTCGTTCAAATAATCATTCCGCTTTCGATCCCGATGATGATCACAATATTCCTGTTTGCCTTTTCATGGCAGTGGACCGATAACTTCTACACCCGCGTATTCTTTACCGGAACGGGAGTTACGCTTATGCCGAACATTATTAAAGTGCCGCGTACACTCGACACAAACTATGCGGGGCAGGCGCTGTATGAATCGGCAATAAGAAACACCTGCGGTTTGCTTGTAATTGCACCGCTCGTGGTCGTCTATCTGTTCTGCCAGAGATACCTTATTCAGGGTATTGAACGTTCAGGTATCGTTGGTTAATTTATTGTTGATCTGACAAAATCGCCGCAGGCGTCAGTTGACGCTTGCGGCGATTTTTTATCAGTTTGATTGGCGGCTGAGTCAAAAAGACTATGGGCTGCCTATGTTGCAAAAAACTGCTTCAGGGCGCAGCACGATCTCAAGGCTTGTATCATGAATATTCTTGCACTGCAAAAACGCGGCTAATAATTACAAAAATGTATTGACAGAATATTTCCTTTAATATATAATAATTTCGGCGGACACACAATGCGGATTGAACAAATGAAAGGAATGAACAAAATGAACATTTTGGATTGCAGAGCGATGAGATCGTTCATTAAGACTGCCGATATGGGGTGGCAGATGGGATGGCATGAGATCAACGGCGGAAATATGTCATACCGACTGACCGATTCAGAAGCAGAAGAGATCAAGGAAAACTTTAATTATGACGGCGAGTGGAAAGATATCGGTAAAGATGTAATGGTTCCGGAATTTTTCGGAAAATACTTTATTTTTACCGGAAGCGGCAAGTACTTTCAAAATATCAAGGATCAACCCGAGGACTCGCTGTGCGTCCTGACGGTCAACGAGACAGGGGACAAATATAAGGTCGTCTGGGGACTTGTCAACGGCGGCAGACCGACTAGCGAGGTGTCTGCGCATCTGCTGACGCACAGCATCAAATCTAAGGCAACCGACGGAAGATATCGCGTGGTGTATCACTCTCACCCGAAATATATCAATGTGCTTACATATATACTTCCGCTGAAATCCGAGGTATTTACGCGTGAACTGTGGGAAATGATGACCGAGTGCTCGATCGTATTTCCGAACGGAGTCGGTGTGATGGATTGGATGGTTCCGTGCTGTGCCGAAATCGGTATTGCCACCGGCAAGCTTATGGAAAAATATGATGCGGTGGTCTGGCCGCATCACGGCTTGGTATGTTCGGGCGAAACTGCCGATATGGCTTTCGGAGTCATGCATACTATTGAAAAGGCGGCTGAAATGCTTGTAAACGTCATGCAGATCACCGGAGGCAAAAAGCTTCACACAATTACTCCGGAAAACTTTAGAAGAATTGAAAAAGATTTCAATTTGAATTTTTCGGAAGAATTCTTATATGACAAAAACAATTGAATGTCCGTGGCCCTTTGATAATTCAAAAATACTTATGTACAGAAAAGCGTGAGCATAAATTAAAGCGAGTGTAAAAAACGATGCTTTTTACAGTCACTCAAACTGCCGGTCAAGATCCCGAAAGTTTTGAAAAACTCTTTGATCGTCTTTGATTTTGTGTTATTATTTTTCGCTTTTTTGAACGGTAAAACGTCGGCGTTTTTACGTTCGGATAAATATTTAGAGCGGGTGTAAAAAACTCATCTTGAGCTTTTTACACCCGCTTTTCATAGTGTTTGCTTGCGAATATTCGCAGCATTTCAGATATATTAACAGTGCGGCTTTTTCAAAACTTTTTGCACGATGATCATGCCTTTTTGCTGTCTTGCGTGCCTTGCGCAGTGCCTATGCTGACCATATATACACCGATGATTATAAGTGCAGATCCGATAATCTGACGCAGTCCGCCGAAAGGCTCGTGCAGAAATACGATCCCGGCAATAATCGAAATCACAGTGGTCAGACAGGAAAAGATCGAAGTCTGACGAACTGTAATATACGTGGTAGCATAATTTAAAAGCATAAATGCAATGACCGAAGAGCAGACCGAAAGGAAAAGCAGGGCAGGGAGCGAGGCGCGGTCTCCTAGCATTGCGGCGATAGCCGAAAAGGTTTTTCCCTTGGTCTCTGTAAGCGAAAGAGCGGTGAACACCACTGCCGAAAGCGCGAACATAACGTATGTACGCTCGAAAGGCGAAAATCGCGCGGAAGCTTTTCGGCTGAGCACGTTGAACAATGCTCCCGTGATCACTGCGCCGACTAGCAATAGAATACCCGGCAGAGTTACTTCACCGTTTGCGCTGCCGCCGAGCGAAATAATAATGACTCCGGCAACCGAGCATATGCCCCAAAGCAACGCTTTGACCGACAGCTTTTCACCAAGCATTGCTGCGGCAAAAAAGAATGCGAATATGGGCACCATGGCTATAAGTGTGCCCGAAAACGACGAGTTTGTGAGCTTGATCCCGTAACTTTCACAGATAAAGTAAATTACCGGCTGACAGGCGCCGAGCAGGATCAGAGGGAAAATATTTTTGTTTTTAAAGTTTACCGTAAATACTTTTAATAATATCAGCAGATTCATCACTGCAAATGCCAGAATAAAGCGCGCGGACAAAAGTGTGAAAACCGAGTATTTTTCAAGTATTATCCGACTTGCAAGAAAGCTGAATCCGAATATTGTATTGCCGCAGAATACGGCAAGCAGTGCTTTGGTGGTTTGTTTCATAGCAATTTCCGTTCTTTCAAATACATATCTATGATCGTGTAACACGAAACGCTTAAATGATATCATAAAAAAGTAAGCGTATCAAGATATTTTGCAAAAAAACAATTGATTTTGCATATTCGCGGTATCTTCGGGAAAAAACAAGGTAAAAGGAGGTGCCGCTTTGCAATATTTATGGACAAATGATGTGAAATTTGAGAGGCACAGCCCCTTGAGAGGTGAAGTGCATTGCGACGTGTGCGTTATCGGAGGCGGCATGGCGGGAGTTTTGTGTGCCGCAAAGCTGCAAGCTGACGGTGTTGATACAGTAATTGCCTGTGCAGGCGAGCTTGGCGATGGGATAACCAAAGGTACCACCGCAGTATTGAGCGCACAGCATGATATTCAGTATCGTAAGATCGGGAAAATGTACGGAGCTAATGCCGCAAAGCTGTATCTGAAGGCTAATCTCGATGCATTGCGCCGTTATGAAGCGGCGGCGTCAGGAATTGATTGCGATTTTGAGCATCGTCCTTCGGTTATGTATTCGCTTACCGGCACGGACGGGCTTGAAGACGAAGCGCGTTTTCTGAACAAGCTCGGCTTTGCAGCCGAATATACTAAACGTAATTTATTGCCGTTTACTACCGTTGACGCGGTGATCTATCCGAATATGGCACAGTTCCATCCGCTCAAATTCCTGAACGGAATGGCTGGCGGGCTTAAAGTATACACAAATACTGTAGTCATACGCCTTGAAGGAACGGTTGCATATGCCGACGGCGGTCGCATCGTTGCCGATAAAGTGATAGTGGCGACGCATTTTCCGTTTATCAACAGACACGGTATGTATTTTGTGAAACAGTATCAAAAACGTTCTTATGTGATCGTATATGAAAATGCTTCCGAGCTCGGTTTGACCGCGGTTTCCGCCGGAGAAGGGCTGTACTTCCGCAACTATCGTGGGCGGTTGATCGTGGGCGGCGGCGATCATCGTACCGGCAAGTATTGCGGCGGCTATGAACTGATCGAACGATTTATGAGCCGAAATTTCAAAAATGCGCATGAAGTATGTCGTTTTGCGAATCAGGACTGCGTTACCCTCGACGGCATACCGTATATAGGCAGATACAGCCGAGCGATGCCGGGCGTGTATGTTGCGACGGGGTTTAATCTTTGGGGAATGACTACGTCGATGGTGGCATCGGAGCTGCTTTCGGATATGATACTTGGCAGGACTAACCGTTATGAAGCGTTGTTTGATCCGCAGAGAAGTATGCTTCACCCCGGACTTTTCGCTAATCTCGGAGCTACTGTGGCGGGCTTTGCTTTTCCAACGCTCAAACGTTGCCCACACCTCGGCTGTGCGCTCAGGTATAACCGCGCCGAACACACCTGGGACTGTCCATGCCACGGATCGCGTTTTGACAGTTGCGGTGAGCTTATCGACAATCCGGCGACGAGGGATGCGAATGTTTGAAAAACAGTTTGAGGGTTGGTATTTCAAGCAACGAATGAACGATTATATGCTTTCATTCATACCCGGGCGGTCGCTTGACGGCGCGTTTGTTCAGGTAATTGATTCGCACGGTACAAAACATTTTGATATGCCCGATTTTAAAGCGGTCAAGGATACGGTGAGCGTCGGCGATTGCGTATTTTCTCCGCGCGGGATAAAGATCAGACTGCCGGGAATTGCCGGCGATCTTAAATACGGCGAGCCTATGACGCTCGGTTATGATATTATGGGGCCGTTCGCTTGTTTGCCGATGCAGTGCCGCCATGGAGTGGTAAGTATGGCTCACACTGTGAACGGAAGCATAACTATAGGTTCGCAAACTTACGTGTTTGAAAACGGAAGCGGATATATTGAAAAGGACAGCGGGAATTCATTCCCTCGTTCTTATCTTTGGATACAATGCAACGATTTTGAAGTGCCTTGTGCTTTCATGATGTCGGTCGCGCACATTCCGTTTGGCGCTTTTTCGTTTACCGGCTTGATATGCGCTTTGATATTAAACGGCAAAAATACAAGTAAGGAATATCGTTTTGCCACATATAACGGAGCGGTATTCCGCGCTCGTAAAGACGGAAGCATTATCCTGAAGCGCGGAAACCTTGAGCTTGAAATATATGCATATCCGCTATACAAGGGCGGAAAACTTGCGGCGCCGGATCGCGGTCGAATGAACCGCACTATACACGAGAGCTGTGATGCTTACGTCAGGCTCAGACTCTGCAGGTCCGACAGGATCATTTTTGAGTGCGACAGTAAAAAAGCGGCTTACGAAAGATCCTTTTCGTAAGCCGCCGATGTTTATGATCCGTCAGGGTCTCTTTTTGCCGCAGTTATCGCAGAAGTTACCGCTGTTGACTTTTCCGCATTCGCAGGTCCATTCCGCACTCGGCTTGGGTTTTCCGCATTCAGAGCAGAATTTGCCGCTGTTGGCAGCTCCGCACGAGCATACCCATGAAGCGCTCGATACGGGTTTGGGACTTCCGCATTCGGCGCAGAATTTGCCGCTTGCCTCTGCGCCGCAGGCGCATTTCCAGGTATCCGCGCTTTTTTGCGCTTCGGAAGCCGCACCCATCGCAAACAGATTCTGAGCATTTGCGCCGCCTGCCTGGGCTGCCATTCCCATGCCCATAAAGCCGGTCATAGCGCCGGAGGTATTTTCGGCTGCCTTGTTCATAGCGCTGACCTGACCGCCGACAAGGTGAGCTCCTGCAAAGCTCGGATTTCTGAGCATGACATTTTCTTCCCATTGGGTGATCTTCGCTCTCTGGTCGTCGGGAACCGATACCGAGTTGAGCGTCATTGAAAAGACTTCAAGTCCCCTCTTTTCCTGCCATTCGACCGAAAGTTCCTCTTTGAGCGCTTCGGTGATCTCTTTGGTATGAGCGGGGATCTCGTAGTACATTATCCGCTGAGCGGCGATTTTGGCAAGTGCCGGCTGGAGCGCAGTCAGAAGCTCAGCTTTAAGCGTTTCGTCGATCTCCTCGCGGTTATATTCTTCGGAGACATTGCCGCAAACATTCGTGTAGAAAAGCAACGGATTGACGATGTGGTAAGAGTACACACCGTTGCAACGCAGATCCACCGAAAGCTTAACGCCTGCCGCTTCATCGACCGTTACACGGAAAGGAATCGGGTTTGCAGTACCGAATTTATTGCCGGGGATCTCTTTGGTGTTGAAGTAGTAAACACGCTGATCCTTGCCGGTATCACCGCCGTAAGTAAATCTTTTTCCGATGGTTTTGAAAGTATTTATGATGCTTTCTCCGAGCTTGCCTGAGAAAATGCTCGGCTCAGTAGATGAATCATATGTAAATTCGCCGGGTTCTGCGCAAACTTCAACTATCTTGCCTTGCTCGACGATTATCATGCACTGTCCGTCTGCGACCGCAATGCCGCTTCCGTTTGAAATGATGTTGTCGTTTCCTTTGGTATTTGAGGATCTGCCGGTTATGCGTTTCTGACCTTTTACGACCAGAACATCTTTATCAATAGCGTCGCAGTAGAAAAATTCTTTCCATTGATCTGCGAGGGTGCCTCCGAGTGCACCGATACCAGCTTTAATAAGTCCCATTGCCGAATCTCCTTTCGTTTGACTGCACTGATGCAGTTGTTGTATTGATTATATCAGATAAATTTAAATAAATCAATATCCAAATGCGGTAAATATAACATTTTATACTCTTTCCGCAGTCTAAGTTTCTTTTACTATATCAATTATGGCGATCCCCGAATCGGTGTATTTAAATTTGATCTCGTGTGAGGAATATTTCATACCGTATATACGTGAAAGGTCCCTTAAATACGCCGGCTTCGGATCCTCTGAGAGCAAAAGCTTTGCGGCGGCGGAGATCTCGGGGAAGCTTGCTTCAAGCTCGGCGCGGCACTCTACCCTGACTGTGTGAGCCGAGGTTTGCTCGGCGAACCCGCCGCTGGCGTCTGCGATGCTGTCAAATTCGGGCAGATACGGCTTTATGTCATAGATCGGCGTTCCGTTCATCAGGTCGGCACCGGAAACAACGAGCACCATGCCAAGCTTCGGGTCGTTGCGTATTTCCTCAAGCTTTACCGCGCTGAGACCGATCGGATTCGGTCTAAACGGCGAGCGCGTTGCAAATACTCCCATGCGCTTGTTGCCTCCGAGCCGCGGCGGTCTGACTGTCGGAGACCATGACTTGCGCTCGCTTTCGGAAAAATTCCAGATGAGCCAGATATGAGAATAGCCGTCGAGTCCGCGAAAGGCTTCCGGATTCCGATATTCTTTTTCAAAAATTATTTCGGAGGTCAATTCCTTTGCAATACCTCCCTGACGAGGTATTCCGAATTTGCTTTCAAAGCCGTTTCTGATGTGAGCGATTGTTTTCATAGATAACTCCCGGTTATTTTGGTCGGTCTTTACTTAATATTGTATCAGAAAAGTGAGGTATTTACAAGTCCCGCCTGTGTGTGATATAATAATTTTCGCAAGAAGCGTCGGCTGAGCTTTATAAGGCTTCAATCTGCAAACAGGAGGTGCTCTGATGAATGTGATCGAAACCGTCAGAAAAACTTTGCTTGAAAACCGAGATGAAAAGTATGGGGATTTTACTGCCGCACTCCTGCCGAATCTGGCACGCGACTCGATCATCGGCGTCAGAGTTCCCGTTGTCCGAAAGCTTGCTGCGCAAATGCTTAAGGACAAAACCGCCGAAGCGTTTACGGCTTTGCCAGAGCATCGGTATTATGAGGAGAATAATCTGCACTCGTTCATTATCGCCAAAACCAAGGATTATGAGCGTGGTGTCCGCGAAATCGACGTGTTTTTGCCGCATATTGATAATTGGTCTACCTGCGACGGGCTTTCGCCGGAGTGCGTGAGGTACCATTCGGAGGAATATTACCCTAAGATCGGGAAGTATCTGAAGTCAGCGCATACCTACACTGTGCGCTTCGGATTGAATATGCTGATGAAATTTTACCTGAAGGATAATTTCAAGAGCGAATATGCCGAGCTTGCGGCATCGGTAAGGTCGGACGATTACTACATAAAAATGGCTCAGGCGTGGTATTTTGCCACTGCGCTTGCTTACAGATATGATGATGCGGTAAAATATCTTGAAACGCCGCGGCTTGACTTGTGGAGCCACAACAAAACGATCTCAAAGGCAATGGACAGCTATAGGATAAGCGAAGAAAGAAAAATCTATTTGCGCACGCTGAGAAGGAAATGAACGCGCAACTTGTGCAAAAATCACACTTGAAAAAGCGCGATTTTTCTCAATATCGGACGATTAGCTATATACAAATGACGAAAAACGTGATATAATAACAGGATGAAATGATGCAGGCAATTTAAAAAAGGAGATAATACCTTGATAAGAGAAGATTTAAGAAATATAGCGATCATCGCCCACGTTGACCACGGCAAGACGACCCTTGTTGATGAAATGCTTAAGCAGGGCGGTATTTTCCGTCAGAATCAGGCGACTGAGGAGCGCGTCATGGACAGCAATGACCTTGAACGCGAACGCGGAATTACGATACTCGCCAAGAACACTGCTGTGCACTATAACGGTGTTAAGATAAACATTATCGACACCCCCGGTCACGCCGATTTCGGAGGAGAGGTCGAGCGTATACTCAAAATGGTTGACGGCGTGCTTTTGCTCGTTGACGCGGCGGAGGGTCCGATGCCGCAGACCCGCTTTGTGCTTCAGAAAGCACTCGCGCTGAATCACCGTGTTATCGTGGTGATAAATAAGGTTGACAAGCCCGACGCGCGGCTTGACGAAGTTCAGGACGAGGTGCTTGAACTGCTCATGTCGCTTGACGCAAGCGATGAACAGCTCGACAGTCCCATGGTATTCTGCTCGGGCAGAGCAGGCACTGCTTCCATGACTCCCGACAAGCAGGACAAGGATCTCAAATGCCTGTTCGATCTGATCCTTGACTACATTCCGAAGCCCGAGGGCGATCCCGACGGAGAGCTTCAGCTGCTCGTTTCGTCTATCGACTATAATGATTATGTCGGACGTATCGGTATCGGCAGGATCGAGCGCGGTACCGCAAAGCTCGGAGCGGATGTGGCGATCTCAAACTACCACAAGCCGGGTGAAGTCAAAAAGGCAAAGATCGTTGCGCTTTATCAGATCGACGGACTAAAGCGTATCCCGGTGGAAAGCGCAATGGTCGGAGATATTGTCTGCTTCTCGGGCGCCGAGGACATCAATATCGGCGATACGCTGACTTCTCCCGCGTGTGTGGAGCCGCTTGAATTTGTCAAAGTAAGCGAACCGACAATGGAAATGACATTTATGGTCAACGACAGTCCGCTTGCGGGACGCGACGGCAAGTATGTTACTTCGCGTCAGCTCAGAGAAAGACTTTACAAGGAATTGCTCAAGGACGTGTCGCTCAGAGTATCGGACGGTGAAACTACCGACAGCTTCAAGGTTGCGGGCAGAGGCGAAATGCATTTGTCGATACTGATAGAAACAATGCGCCGTGAGGGTTATGAGCTTGCCTGCAGCACACCGAGAGTGCTTTACAAAATGATCGACGGCGTTAAGTGCGAGCCTATGGAGCGCGTGATAATCGACGTGCCTGACGGCTCTCAGGGAGCGGTCATCGAAAAGCTCGGCGCGCGTAAGGGCGACCTGATAGAAATGTCTATGCACGGCGACAGATGGAGAATAGAATACAGCATACCTGCGCGTTGCCTCTTCGGTTACCGCAGTGAGTTTTTGACCGACACCAAGGGAGAGGGAATAATCAACTCGGTATTCGATGGATATCAACCCTGCCGCGGTGAGATCACCATGCGCTACACCGGTTCGCTTGTAGCGAGCGAGGACGGCGAAACCACGTCATACGGACTTTACAACACCCAAGAACGCGGACAGCTCTTCATCGGACCTGCGGTTCCCGTTTATGAGGGTATGATAGTTGGCGAATCGCCGAAGATCGGAGATATTGCGGTCAACGTATGCAAAAAGAAGCATCTTACCGCCATACGCTCAGCCGGTGCGGACGAAGCGCTCAGACTGATCACGCCTAAGGTAATGAGCCTTGAAGAGGCGATCGAGTTTATCGCTGATGATGAGCTTATCGAGGTCACTCCGAAAAACATCCGTCTGAGAAAACGTATACTCAACACTGCTAACCGTCTCAAGGCGCAGAGTAAGTTAAAAAAAGAATAAAACAAAATTTCCCGACCGGTCACGCCTGTCGGGAAATTTGCAATAAGCCTTGTTTACAGCCGAGCCGCCCGCGGCGGCATGGAGTCTGCCATGATTGATACGATATTTTTTGATCTTGACGATACGTTGCTTGATTTTTCAAGGATCGAGCCGATCGCATTAAAAAAAGCGCTCGGCGAATTCGGCGTCGCTGCCGACGACGATATGGCAAAGCGTTATCATGATATAAACATTTCAAAATGGAAGGCGCTTGAGCGAGGAGAGCTGAAGCGCTGTGAAGTCATTGTAAGCCGCTTTGAACAGCTTTTTGACGAATACGGGATATGTGCGGACCCGTCGGCGGTGCAAAAGCGTTTTGAATGGCTTGTCGGCGAAGAATATTTCTTTATGCCGGGTGCTAAAGAGCTGCTTCTGAAGCTTTACGGAAAATATCGGATATACATAGTGACAAACGGTACGGGAAGCGTACAGCATCGCAGACTTGAAGCTTCCGGCATCGATCGCCTTATAAACGGAGTTTTTATTTCCGAGGAGCTTGGAGCGGAAAAGCCGAGCCGCGCCTTCTTTGATTCGGTGTTCGTTCGG
>DHJP01000165.1:13514-14861 GCA_002404395.1 Clostridiales bacterium UBA4717 | reverse complement strand
AATATGACGCCGACAGGATCATAATTGTAGGAGACAGCCTGTCGTCCGACATTGCCGGCGGCATAAACGCCGGTATCCACACCTGCTTATATGATCCGAGCGGTATATCGGCAAAAGACCGGATCATACCCGAATATCGGATAGGCAGGCTTTCGGAACTTGAGAAGCTGCTTGTTGCGATATAATTCAATTATTTTCGCTTGTATGGGGACGACTCATCCGTGATCCCGAGAATATAGTCGGTCGAAGTGTCAAAATAGTATGCTAACTGTATAAGTGTGTCGATCGGCAGACTGCGCTGACCGTTTTCATACTGAGAATATGTGTTCTGTTTTATGTGCAGATACTCGGCGATCTGTTTTTGGGTTATGTCCCTGTCTTCGCGTATGTCTTTCAAACGCATAAATTACCTCCGTCGCCGCGATATTAACATACTTTCGACGAATTTTGATAATATTATACGTTATCACGAAATGAGATATTGACAAATATCACATTTCGTGATATTATATAGTCAATAATATCTCAAAATGAGATATAATTATATAAACGGAGGAAATGACAATGAATGAACAGAATACTCAGGCAACTGAGAATCAGACCGCGACAAAGTTTTGCAAGCACTGCGGCGGAAAGATACCGGCCGACGCGGTAATGTGTACGATCTGCGGCAGGCAGGTGGAGGAGCTTAAGGGCACTTCCGGAACTCCGACGCAGATAGTGGTGAACAATACTAATGCAAACAGCAATGTTAACAATAATGTAAACGCAGCGGTTTCGGCAAGGCTGAAAAACAAGTGGGTAGCGGTATGTCTCTGCTTTTTCCTCGGGGCACTCGGCGCTCACAAATTTTATGAAGGAAAAGTCGGAATGGGCATACTTTACATATTCACATTAGGTCTTCTCGGGATAGGCGTAATTATTGACTTTATAACACTGTTATTCAAACCGAATCCGTATATGGTCTGAGGTGTTTGTCAGCTCGGAGTTTTAAGAAACATAGAAGCGGTTGCTCATTGCCGAAAGGCCCGGAGCAACCGCTTTTGCAATATTCAATGTTTTAAAAGACAGTCAGTTCTTAAGGCTGTGTATCGGCGCGGGAATACGTCCTCCGCGGCTGATGAATTTGAGCGGCGAGCGTTCGTTGATCCTGATGACCGGTGCATATCCGAGCAGACCGCCGAAGCTTACGCTGTCTCCGACCTTTTTGCCGTATGCCGGAATAACGCGCACGGCAGTTGTCTTTGTATTGGCAACACCGATTGAGATCTCATCGGCAATAAGGGCACTTATGACTTCAGCAGGGGTATCACCGGGAATAGCGATCATGTCAAGTCCGACCGAGCA
>DHJP01000165.1:0-13348 GCA_002404395.1 Clostridiales bacterium UBA4717 | reverse complement strand
GCCGACATATGACGAAGCCATTACGCCGCCTTTTTTGACGGCATCGTTCAAAAGGGCAAGCGCGGCAGTTGTTCCGCAGGCACCGCAGGTCTCAAGCCCCATAGCTTCAAGTATGTGTGCTACGGAATCGCCGATCGCCGGAGTGGGAGCGAGAGAGAGATCAATTATTCCGAAAGGTACTCCGAGACGGTTTGAGGCTTCGCGCGCAACAAGCTGACCCACACGCGTGATCTTGAATGCGGTGCGCTTGATTATATCCGCAAGCGCGGTAAAGTCGCAGTCGCCTGCACGTTTGATAGCGCTTGCAACAACGCCGGGTCCGGAAACGCCTACGCTCACAACCGCGTCGCCTTCGCCGGCGCCGAGAAAGGCTCCTGCCATAAACGGGTTGTCTTCGGGAGCGTTGGCAAAGAATACGAGCTTTGCGCAGCCGATCGAGTTATTGTCACGTGTTAAATAAGCGGTCTCTTTTACTATCTGTCCTGCCTTTGCAACTGCGTCCATGTTTATACCGGCTTTTGTGGTCGCTACGTTTACCGATGAGCAGACAAAGTCTGTGGAGGTAAGCGCTTCGGGTATGCTGTCAAGCAGGGTACGCTCGGCTTCTGTCATGCCTTTCTGTACGAGCGCACTGTAGCCGCCGATGAAGTTTATGCCGAGCGTCTTTGCCGCACGGTCAAGCGACTTTGCGAGACTTACGTAACCTTTGCGCGAGAGGTTGCCGCCTATTAGCGAGATCGGAGTGACCGCCACACGCTTGTTGATTATCGGGATACCGTATTCTTTTTCGATATCTTCGCCGGTCTTAACTAACTTTTCGGCATATTTGGTGATCTTATCGTAAATTTTGCCTCCGATTATGTCGGCGTCGCCTCCGGCACAGTCAAAAAGCGAAATTCCCATGGTTATCGTTCGGATGTCGAGGTTTTCCTCGCGTATCATGCTTATAGTTTCGAGTATGTCTGTGGTATTCAGCATGGGACACCTCAAATTCTGTGCATCGAGTTGAAAATGTCCTCGTGCATGGTATGTATGACAAGTCCCTTTTCAACGCCGAGCTTGTCAAGCTCGTCCACAAATTCCGTGAACGGGATGTTGAGCTTATCAATATCCACAAGCATTATCATTGCAAAGTATTCTTTCATGACGCTTTGCGATATGTCCACGATATTTACTCCGTGAGCGGAGCAGGTGTTTGACACCTCTGCTATGATGCCGAGCGTGTCTTTTCCGGTTACCGATATTACTGCTTTCATTGCTGTT
Source organism: Clostridiales bacterium UBA4717 (assembly GCA_002404395.1). Lineage (GTDB taxonomy): Bacteria > Bacillota > Clostridia > Oscillospirales > CAG-272 > UBA4717. The sequence goes on along the minus strand of DHJP01000165.1, from coordinate 12,085 downwards.
ATCTTCCTTTCGTCTTCATAAAGATAATATTACACTATTTTGTCGCAAATTGCAATAGCGCGGCAGGATTTTTCGATATTTTGCGCTGTAATTTGTTTTCGCGTAGGTATCTGGGTGTAAATGTGAAAAAGCACTTGAACTTTGCTCTGTATTGTGATATACTGTTTTATATTGCTTCGATATGCGAAAAATGAAAAATTGTCGGAGGCAGTATGCGGAGGATGAAAATTCATGAATGAATTTGCCAACTATTTTGAATATTCGGTCGAAGCTAAAAACGAAGGACGCCTGAAGCTGAGACGTTTTCTCTTGATTATCGGGTACATACTTTTTCCGATAGTCTTTTTTGCGGTGCTTGCAAGATTCAAGCTGTATGTGCTCGGCTGCTTCGCCGTGCTGTTTACGGCGATACTCGTGTTTTTTACCTGGCGGTATACTCAAATTGAGTATGAATATCAGATCGTCAAGGGAGAGATGACCTTTTCGAAAATATACGGACGGAAATCGCGTAAAGACTGTCTCAAGGTACGTATGCAGGATATGAGTCTGATTGCGCCTTATGATGAAAAAAACAAGGCTTCTGCGGATGCGGCTGAAAATAAGTTTTATTTTGTTTCTTCCATGAGCTCTCCGGATATTTATTTCGGTCTGTTCAAGAACGAAAAAAGCGGCGCAATGTCGGCGGTGTTTTTTGAAGCGACCGCCAAGACGGTAAAACTTGCTAAGTTTTATAATTCTTCGGCAACCGTGGAATCGCCGTCGCTCAGATACTGATTTGATTTTTGCGGCATAATGCGGCAGTCTGTGAAGTAAAATGTATTAAACATATTTTACTTCGGAGGGTGTCATGAAAATAAGCGGGATCTTAATCGGACGTCTGATAAAAAAACTGCTTATGACGGCGGTGCTCGCCGTCATAATTGCCGTATCGCTCTGTGCCTGCGGCTCAAAGGCCGATGTGAGCAAGCTTTTATCGTTCAGCTCGGGTGCGCCGGAGTATGACGTTGAGCTTGCTTTCGGAGGATACAAGTATCCTATGCGGCTGTCGCTGGAAGCCGAGCCTGCAAACGGCGGAGCGCGCAACTGTCGCGCAAAGCTTTGCGACGGAGTGCTTGACGGAATTGAATTTTTGATGTCAGGCGGGAATATCAGTATGAAAAGCGGCGAATATGAGTTCGCGCTTGACCCGAAAGAATCGCCTGCAATGTATGCGCTTTTCGGCGCGTTTGCCCTTGACGAGAGCGATTTTTCGGGTGTAGTTTCCGATAAGGAAAGCAATACATACACGGCACGCTTTGAAAATGACGCGATATATGAGATCGCGCTTGACGGTGAAAGCTATGCGCCGTTAAGAATGAAGATCATTGCGGCAGACGCGGAATACGATGTGTTTTTCGGCAGCGGAGCGCCGCGTTCGGAGATCTGAGCGGACATGAATGATATTATGATTTGCCGTTTTAAGCGGCGGGATGAGTTTGATAATGGAAAGTGAAATCACGGGAATACTCGAACATGATCTGCACGGCCGCAGATTTAAGGTTTTTGCGGAGATAGATCTCGGGGCACTGAAACGAAATTATATAAAAATTGCGCAGACCGTCAGAGCACGTAAGCCTGACGCTGGAATAATTCCCGTGATAAAGGCGGACGCTTACGGTCATGGGGCGGTGCGGGTAATGCTTGCGCTGATCGAGTGCGGAGCCAGATGCTTTGCTGTTTCATCGATCCCCGAGGCGCTTGAGCTTCGCGGCGCGCTTGCCGATAATCGGATATCAGAAAAAGTCGATATTCTGATACTTGGGTTTTCTCAGGAGACCGACGCCGATCTGCTTGCAAAATACGATCTGATACAGACGGTTTTCTCGCTTGATTATGCAAAAAAGCTTAATGATTCCGCCGCCGCGCTCGGCGTGGATATACGTATACATGTCAAGCTTGATACCGGTATGAACCGACTCGGTTTTTCCGCAAAGCACGTTGATGAAAGCGTCGGAGAAATCAAGGAGGCGCTTGCGCTCGGACATTTGAAGGCGGAGGGCATATTCTCGCACTATGCCTGTGCGGACGAAGCGGAAAGCGGACTTACCGAGATTCAGAACGCGCGTTTTTCCGAAATGCTTTCAAAGCTTGCAGCTGAGGGCATAGCTTTTAAAACGCGGCACATATGCAACAGTGCCGCCGCGATCCGTGATATGGGCGATATATATGACGCAGTAAGACCGGGGATAATTCTCTACGGTCTCATGCCTTCCGATGAATTTTCGGAACTGAAGCTTGAATCGGTCATGCGTCTGAAGTCCTGCATTGCACATATTCACGAACTTGAAGCCGGAGATACGGTAAGCTACGGTGCGGAATTTACCGCACCTGAAAAAATGCGTATCGCAACGATCCCGATCGGTTATGCCGACGGATTTATACGCGCCTACAAGAGCGCATCGCTCAAGGTGCGAGGCAACCGTGTACCGATTATCGGTCGGATATGCATGGATCAATGCATGATAGACATTACCGATACCGATGCCGATTACGGTGACGAAGTGACGATTTTTGATTCTCCGGAAGAGGTTGAAGCGCTTGCGCGGTGTGCCGGCACGATAGGCTACGAAGTGCTTTGTCTGGTCGGCAAGCGTGTGCCTAGGGTATGTGTTGAGTCCTGATATGAAAATTGCCGGTTGATTTATTGGCGTCTATATGGTGCGAAAGGAAAATTAAAATGAAAGTACTTGTAGTAAATGCGGGAAGTTCATCGCTCAAATATCAGCTTTTTGATACCGAGAGCAAAAATGTGCTTGCAAAAGGCAACTGCGATCGTATCGGGATCGACGGTTTGCTGACTCATAAGGTTCCCGGGAAGGCTCCGTTTGAGCTGAAGGTGGACATGAAAAATCACACCGATGCGATACGCGTGCTCGTGAAAACATTGTGTTCAAAAGATCACGGATGCATCAAGGACATGAGCGAGATCGAAGCGGTAGGACACCGGATCGTGCACGGGGGAGCGTTTTTGAAGGAAAGCGTGCTTGTGGATGACGAGGTGATAGAAAAGCTGAAAGCCTGCCTTGATATCGCCCCGCTTCATACTGCGGCGCACCTGATGGGAATAGAAGGGTGCATGGAGGCAATGCCCGGGAAGCCACAGGTGTTGGTAATAGATACGGCGTTCCATTCGACAATGCCGCCGGAAGCGTATACATATCCGCTTCCCAAGGAAATGTGCGAGAAATATCATATCAGAAGATACGGTTTCCACGGCACATCGCACAGATACGTGTCGGGAGAAATGATAAAATTGCTCGGGAAGCCGGCAGAAGAAACAAAGATCGTGACCTGCCACATAGGCAACGGCTCGTCGGTATCGGCGGTCAAGGGAGGTAAGGTCATCGACACGAGCATGGGCTTCACGCCGCTTGACGGCGTGATAATGGGCACGAGATGCGGCTCAATCGACCCGGCGATCGTACCGTTTGTAATGGAAAAGGAAGGCATGACGCCTGAGCAGATGAACAATTTCTTGAACAAGCAGTGCGGTCTGCTTGGCGTTTCGGGAATTTCGAGCGATTGCAGAAATCTCGGCGAAAAGGTAGCAGACGGAAATGCCGACGCTAAGCGTGCTATTGATATTCTGTGCTATCAGATCAAGAAGCTGATCGGCGGATATGCGGCGGCAATGAACGGACTTGACGCAGTGGTATTTACTGCCGGGATCGGTGAGAACCGTGATGAGATACGTAGCAAGGTCTGCACCGACATGGAGTTTTACGGTATAAAGCTTGACGAAGAAATAAACGCACGCACGAAGCTTCAGGGCGATAACGTGCGGATCTCTGCTGATGATTCGCGCACGCAGGTATGGGTCATCCCGACTAATGAGGAACTTGTAATCGCGGGCGATACCGAGCGCATTGTCAGAGGACTTCACTCATGAAGCGAGGCATTTCACTCATATTGCTTTTGCTGATCCTTGTTACGTCCGCGCTTCCTTGTCTGATGTTGACTGCAGCTGCCGATTCTGACGAAGCAAAATACAATGAAACGGTGAATGAAACGACCGAAGCCGAATCGACGCAGGATGAGACCGATACTGCACCGAGCAGTCGTTCACGTGCGATATTTATATTGCTTACGGTCCCCGTAGTTGTGGGCGCGCTCGTGTTTGTGACTATGCTTTATAAGAAAAAGGACGAGCAGAGATATCTTTGACGGTGATTCTCATGCGGTGCAGCCGACAAAAAGCAAGCGTGTCTTTTCGTGTAGGCAACGCCGGCGAAAATGTGACGGGAAATTGTTTTCGGAAAATTCCGGTGTGAAATCCGGCAGTTTACTTAAGGTATACAGCGCTTTAAATACGGATTACTTAGAGTTGTGCTGTATTTGAGCTGTTATAATTGAGCTTTAAAACTATCACTCCGATGCGGACAGACAGCCTGCACTCGGAGTGATTTGCTTATTAAAGCAATATTTTTATTGCTTTGATATTGCGATTTTGATATAATTCTGACAATCGGGGGTGAAGGATTTGCTTATTACGGATGAAAAAGAATTGAGGAATTTTTATTCGGACCGTCGGGTATGGCAAGGCATACCCGGAATCGAAAAAACCGTCGGCGGCAGACTTTTTGCAACCTTTTACAGCGGTGCCACAACCGAGACCTGCGGAAATTTTTGCTGTGTTATCAGAAGCGATGATGACGGCAACACTTGGAGCGAGCCTGTGGCGGTGGCGTATGACGGAGAAGATTTCAGGTGCTTTGACCCGGTATTGTGGATAGATCCGCAGTCGCGCCTGTGGTTCACCTGGGCGCGCGCTCCGCAGAACGGGCTTTGGGCTTCGGTATGCGATGACCCTGACGCAGAGGAGCTTGTATGGTCAAAGCCGCGTGAGATCGCCCATAACGTGATGATGAACAAGCCTACTGTGATTTCCACCGGTGAATGGCTTTTCCCGGTTGCCGATTGGAAGGTCAGGTTCTGGGACAGCGGTTCGCCCGAGAGCGAAAGACGTTCATACGTATATCGGAGCTCGGACAACGGAAAAAGCTTTGTAAGGCTCGGCGGAGCCGATGTTCCAGAGCGCTCTTTTGACGAGCATATGGTAGTGGAAGAGGACGACGGCTCACTGCATATGTATGTGCGCACCTTTTACGGAATAGGCGAGAGCTTTTCATATGACGGCGGAGCGACTTGGACGAGTGGCAGGGACAGCGGGATCAAAGGACCGTGTTCGCGCTTTCATATAAGGCGTCTGCCAAACGGCAATATATTACTGATTAACCACGTGGATTTTAAAGCGCGCGATCATCTGACGGCGCAGATATCGACCGACGGCGGCAAGACTTTTTCAAAGGGGCTGTTGATTGATTCGCGGGATCAGATCTCGTATCCCGACTGCACGGTTGACCGAGAGGGACGTATATACGTGATCTATGATCGCGACAGAGGTTCCGAGGCGACCTCGCTTAAAGAGGTAAAGGGTCACGAGCGGGCAATATATCTGGCTAAAATCACCGAGGCGGACATATTTGCCGGTGAACTTGTTGATTCCGAAAGCCGACTTTGCATGACAGTCAACAGGCTTTGCGATTGCAACTATTCAGGATCCGATCTTTATAAGGAGGAACGTGAGCGGGCACTTCCGCGCCTTGTAAGCAAGCTTGCGGCGTTTGAGTCGGGTGACGATATAGTATCGGAAATATTCAAGGTCTGCGGTTCTTCAAGATGCGCCAAAATGGACTATGAAGCTTCCGGTTTGATCGACAAAACGGTTTCCGAATTGTTGCTTCATGCCGCAGATCTTGAGCCGGATGAAAAATCCGAAAAAATCAAACTGCTTGTTGGACTTTTGACTGCAAATTATGGTGATGAGGACGAGTGTGAAAGTGCGCACGGACTTGCCTTGAGAATAATCGACGCAATTCATAAGGCGCCGAGCGAGAATTGGACTATAGATAAAATTGCAAGCGATTTTTATTTGAGTCGCTATTACCTCTGTCACTTTTTTAAAAAAGAAACGGGAATATCGGTTATCAGATATGTACTTTCTTGCCGCATTTCGGCGGCAAAGCAGTTACTTAAATCTACTTCATTGTCGGTCAGTGTAATAAGTGATAAGTGCGGCTTCGGAAGCGCGGCGTATTTTGCGCGTGTATTCAGGGAAGAAACCGGAATGACCCCGAAGGATTACAGGAAATATCTTAACAGCTGCCGCGAGGGGACCGATGTCAAAGAATAAAGCAGCTGTATACTGTTTAATATAGCATATGCAAGCCGTGAAGATTGAAAAATTCATATTTATTGCTTATAATATCAGCAAAGGGACGGTGAACATATGTCAAAATTATATGAATTGAACGCAGCAAAGACTTTTTCCGTCTGTGCCGAGAACCCGCAGGGCTTGAAAGGCGAGGGCGGAAAGGCAACTGAGGGGACCGGCAAAGACAGTGCAAGAGATCTGGGGCAGGGATGGAAGATTTCGCCTTACTTTTGGGTGAAAGCGGGCGAGACTCTGACTGTTATGGATATCAAGCGCGAGGCGATCATAAAACATATCTGGATGACCGATACGAGCGACGGCCTGCGTAATATGATATTGCGTATATATTGGGACGGAAATTCTTTTCCTTCCGTAGAGGTGCCGTTGGGCGACTTTTTTGCCGTTGCCGATTACCGTGATAATCCGAGCATCAAATCTATACCGGTATGCGTAAATTCAAAACGTGCGCTGAATTCATATTGGGAAATGCCGTTTCGGAAGAGCTGTAAAATCACGGTTGAGAACATTGGAAACCGTGATGTAATGTTTTTTTATCAGATTGACTGTTCGGAAGAGAAGCTTCCCGAAAATGCCTGCTACTTCAACGCGCAGTTCAGAAGAACAAACCCGCTTCCGTACAAGGAGGTCTATACCATCCTTGACAATATAAGCGGCAGAGGCAAATATGTCGGGACTTATATGTATTGGGGCACAAAGTCCGACGGTTGGTGGGGTGAAGGCGAGATCAAATTTTTTCTTGACGGCGACTGCGAGTTTCCGACTATTTGCGGCACCGGAACCGAGGATTATTTCTGCGGTGCATGGGACTTTGAAACCGGAAACGAGTACAGAGAGTTTACGTCACCGTATTCGGGCTTTGCGGCAAACACCACCGACAACTGCTACGCGTCTCAAAAACGGTTTTCGATGTATCGTTGGCATCTGAACGATCCTATTCACTTTGATGAAAATATCAGGGTCACGATTCAGGCGCTCGGTTGGCGCGCCGACCGCCGTTATCTTCCGCTCAGAGACGATATTTCCTCGGTTGCTTACTTTTATACCGAACATCCGAGCGATGTAAGGGGCACTCTGCCGGATAAAGACGGACTTGAGATTATATAAACCCTTTAATTGATGAGCGGACTGCAAAAAGTCGTTGCGACTTTTTGCGGTCCGCTTTCGGTTATACGGTTGATTTATTAACATGACTGTGGTATACTTAACACATCAATTGGATTTTACGGAGGTTTGATGTGAAAATAAAAGATGCGCCGGTTCAGCGGAAGCTTAAACCCGGTGAAATAGCTATGATCATTCCCGCGGCATTTATTCTGATATGTTATCTGCCGTATATTGGACTTATGCTCGGAAACGGGGAGAGACTGTCCTCGTGCCTGTTGCCGCTCGGAATACTTTTATGTGCAGCTGTTCCGTGTTTGTATTTGTTGTTCTCCAAACGTAAACACGGTAAAGTGATAAAGACTCTCAAGTGTATCTATCTGTTCGGGATGTATTTTTATATGGTTTCATTTTCCGCTTTGTTTATCTATATTACTGCTTATGCCGGAATTGATGCATCAAGCGCGGCGGCAGCATTTCCGAAAGAAAATGACAGCCGTGATATCGTGATGGTTTTCGGATGTCGCACATACGGATATACTCCCGGGCGCAATCTGCGTGCCAGACTTGATACGGCCTACGAATTACTTTGCGATATTCCCGATTCGGTATGCGTGGTTTCAGGCGGAGAGGGAGAAAACGAAGGCGCTTCCGAAGCTGAGTCGATGTGCAGGTATTTAGTTGCCAAGGGCATTGATCGAAACCGTATATATCTTGAAGATCAGTCCCACAACACGTATGAAAATATTGAAAATTCACTTGAACTTATCAAGAACGAGATCGGCGAGTATGACCGATTGATCGGGGTTTCTTCCGATTTTCACATTCCGCGCATCAAGTATCTTTATTCGTATTACGATACTAAAGCTTACGCCGTACCGGCAGCGTCTCCCGGTCCGCTGATCTATTTTATAAACATTGTGCGTGAGTATCTGGCATATGCTAAAATGCTTTTAGTTACTGTGCTGTAGCTTAAATGACCGAAGCCTGAATATACTGTAATAAAAATCAGGGAGGCTTCGGATATGAGACCGACAATACTTCTGACACCGAATCCGATCGACGGCGGGCGTATCGCGATAAATTCGGCATACTGCCATGCAATTGAGGCGGCGGGCGGCGTGCCGATCATAATGCCGCTTTATGGAAACGGAGATCTGATAAAATCTGCGCTTGATAAAGCTGACGGTCTGCTTCTGACCGGAGGTGGTGACGTCTCGCCCGACTTTTACGGTGAGCCGAACGGTTTCGGCGATTGTACCGATGTTTCGGTTTTAAGAGATAGGACTGAAATGATGGCGCTGTGGCTTGCGGAGCATCGGGATTTGCCGGTGTTTGGTATCTGCCGCGGAATACAGATTATGAATGTGGCATTCGGAGGTACGCTGCTTCGCAATGTTGACGGACATATGCAGACCGAAGCGCGTGCGGTCACTACCGAATATATCGAGGTATCGGAGCCGCTTTGCGACATACTTGGTGAAAAATGCAAAGTCAACAGCTTTCATCATCAGGCTGTAGACAGAGCGGCGCACGGCTTTTCGGTGTGCGCGCGGGGAAAAGACGGAGTGATTGAAGCAATAGCTATGAGCGGCAAAAAATTTTTTATCGGTGTGCAATGGCATCCCGAACACATGACGAACGGTGAGCCCGGCGCCGCCGGGCTTTTTCGGAAATTTATCGATGTGTGCCGGGACGGCATGAAAAAATAGAAAAAGAGAGGAAAAAATATGTTTAAGGATATGGTAAAGGCAACGCGTAGTTTCCGGACTTTTGATTCGAGCGTGAGCATCGGTCGCGACGAGCTTTACGACATGATCGATACCGCAAGACTGACCGCTTCGGCTATGAATCGTCAGCCGCTTTTGTATGTGCCGCTTGAGAAAGAAAATACCAAACGTATTTTGAAGTATACACGTTGGGCAGCGGCGCTTGATATCAAACTGCCGCCGGAGGGCGGTGTGCCTACCGCATTCGTACTTATGTGCACTGACTTTGACAAGACTCCCGAGACTCCGTACCTTAAGGTAGACGCGGGAATCGCGGCGCAGACACTGCTGCTTGCAGCGACCGAAAAGGGATACGGGGGTTGTATACTTGCATCTATCGATCGGGAAGGCATAAAGAAAGAGCTCGGGCTTTCCGAACGGCTTGAGATCCTGCTCGGAATTGCGCTCGGCAAGCCGGATGAAAAGATCGTGCTTGAGGAAGCGATAAACGGTGAATGCAAATATTACCGCGACGAAAACGGTCATCATGTGCCCAAGCGCCCGCTTGCAGATATAGTCATAGACGTTTGAAAAGCAAAGAGAGGCTTAAGAAATGTTTGACATAGATTTTGAAATAATAGATTTTCACACGCATCCGTTTTTGACAGCTGAAAATAACATATGCAGTCATAAGCGCAGTTTGTGTATGTCTCCCGAGGATACGCTTGAAGTCATGAATGAGTTGAATATCACCCATTTCTGCGGAAGCGTCATTCAGGGGGGCAACGACTGCGGCGAACTTGCAAAGCTCAGACGCAACAACAACACTGCGCTCGAACTTCGTGATAGGTATAACGGAAGATATATACCGGGCTTTCATGTGCACCCCGATTTTGTACGCGAGTCATGCGAAGAAATCGAGCGTATGAGCCGCCTCGGGGTGAAGCTGATCGGTGAGCTTGTGCCGTATTCGGATAAATGGTCGGGCGATTATTCCTCAAAAGCGCTTTCGGAGATACTTGACACGGCAGAGCAGTATGATATGATCGTCAGCTTCCACAGTATGGGTGAAGACGCCATGGACAGCATGGTGAAGTCCCATCCGAACATAAAATTTGTTGCCGCGCATCCGGGCGAATACAATGAATTTATGCGGCATCTCGAACGGTTTAAACTCAGCGGGAATTATTATATGGATATTTCGGGAACCGGCATTTTCCGCTACGGAATGTTAAGACGTGCAATTGACTCGGCGGGGTCGGATCGGATATTGTTCGGATCGGATTTTCCGACCTGCGCTCCCGGAATGTTTGTCGGCGGCGTGCTGTTCGACCGCACGCTCAAGGACTCGGAAAAGGAGAAGATCTTCAGTCTAAATGCGAAGCGTCTGCTCGGTATAAACTGAGCCTGCCGTTTTGTGACCGCATCAAAAAACGCCGTCTGTTTGAATCGGAGCAGACGGCGTTTTTTAATATGAGTTTGGGTATAATCTATTTTGCGCCGACAATTACGAGTCCGTGCGAGTGCGCCAGCTCACATACTTCAACGGTGAAATCGGCGTTTGAATTGCTTTCGCCTTTGGCGCGCAAAAGGCAGGTGCATCCGCCTGTCAGATATTCGGCGACGGCAGATCTCGGACTGCCTTTCATTTCGGTGATCCGATCGGCGTGTGCAAGAATAAACTCGCGCACCTCGGGTTCGGAGCTGCCGCCGCAATCGATCACTTCAAGCTCGACATACGGGTTCAGACGTTTGTGATTTATTACGGTCAGCGCGGAAAATGTATCGAATCCCGGGCGCAGACAGACACGGAAAAGCGCGGTGTCCTGTGAGATCAGCCAGCCTAACTCACGGTCAAGCGACAAAAGCAGAGGCGCAATGTCTTCGGCCGCGATCGCCCGCGGACCGCACATACAACAGGTCTGATAAAAGCAAGTCATTGAGTTCTGACCTCCTCTGATGATTTATGCGGCATAATTCAATATATACGCAGGCAAGCTACGACTCTGCCGAGAATTATAACTTCATTTACGATTATAGGTTCCATGGTGTGATTTTCCGGCTGCAGTCTGAAATGCCCGTTTTCTTTATAAAAGGTTTTGACGGTAGCTTCATCGCCGATAAGCGCGGCGACGATCTCGCCGTTTTCGGCTGTGGTGCGTTTTTCAACAACGATGGTGTCGCCGTTCATTATACCCGCTTCGATCATGCTCTCACCCTTTACACGCAACGCAAACAGATCTGAGGGATCGGCGTTTATTCCTTCCGGTATGAAGCTTATGTAGTCCTCAATACATTCTTCGGCAAAGATCGGCGTTCCGGCGGCAATACTGCCCACGACCGGGATCTTACCGACGGCTTTATCGTCTTTGCTGACCTTGAGCGCGCGGCTTTTTCCCGATTCTTTGCGTATCAGCCCTTTTTCTTCAAGCTTTTCAAGGTAGGCATGAACGGTCGATGTGCTCTTCCAACCGAGCGCACAGCTGATATCTCGGACGCTCGGAGCAAAGCCCTCTTCCTTGACCGTCCGGGTTATAAAATTATAAAGCGTTTTTTCTTTCTCAGTCAGCTTTATCATATATGCACCTCCGCGAACGAACAAATGTTCTTTTTAACAGTATACCATTGCCGGTATGATTTGTAAAGCATTTTGAGAAAAAACAAATTTATTTACATTTTGTTAATATTTTAAATGCCGCGATAAATTTAGCAGAAAACGCTTGACAAACCGTAAAGGATGTGATATACTCATCGAGTAAAGAAAAAGAAGCAGAATTATCCGTTCTCACCGTATCGCACAGCGAATACGGTCAATACTCTGCCGCATTGCGGCAGATATGTCATGTATGTATGGACTGAGTGCGGAGTTGTTGTGCTTCGCACTTATTTTTTTCCTTTTTGGAGGTGTTACACATTAGCGCAAAAGATATGCTTATAAACGGCGAGATCAAGGCAAAGGAAGTCAGACTTGTCGGAGCAGACGGTGAGGCACTCGGCATTT
>DHJP01000092.1:9834-10683 GCA_002404395.1 Clostridiales bacterium UBA4717 | reverse complement strand
TTACCATAAAACCGCTGGTTTTTCATCCCCGAATTATCACTTTATACGAAGCCCGTCGAATATGCACAAATTTCGTCAAATCCTATTGACAAAACATCGGGTATTAACTATAATGTAGAAAGCGCGTTTTTTCGCGCATATTTTTAGCACGATTTTTGCATCTGTGCCAACATTTCCGTAAAAAGCAAAGTTTTCACGGAATATATCATCATTATTTAACCGAATAGATGTACACACACGACAGTTCTTAACAAGGACCGTAACCGTGAAAACGGTTTGAGAAATCGCACGCTGCAAGCGAAATGCCTTTGTTTGCTTGCAAAAAACTCTTTGCGGGGGCTGCGGTTAGTCGGGTGTGGGGTTCGCGCAGAGCTGTATACGGCTGTACGCGGCTCTCAGCCGCAAAGGGGGATGCAAAAAATGGAAAAAAAGAATATTATTGAGCTTGATAACATTGCCGTTTCGTTTGACGGTGAGACCGTGCTTGATAACCTGTCGCTCAAAATACGCGACGGAGAGTTCGTTACGCTGCTCGGACAGTCGGGTTGCGGAAAAACGACTACTCTGAGGATTATTGCCGGCTTCATCGAACCCGACTCGGGCAGTGTTTTTTTTGACGGCGCAAAGGTCAACGGGATACCGCCGTACAAACGTCCGGTCAATACGATATTTCAACGCTACGCGCTCTTTCCGAACTATAACGTGTACGACAACATCGCATTCGGATTAAGAGTGAGCAAGGTGCCCGAAGCCGAGATCAGACCGCGCGTGGAAGCTATGCTGAAGCTCGTGAATCTTCAGGGCTTTGAAAAGAAAAACATAAATTATCTTTCCGGCGGACAGCAGCAG
>DHJP01000092.1:0-9730 GCA_002404395.1 Clostridiales bacterium UBA4717 | reverse complement strand
GACGAGCCGCTTGCCGCGCTTGACGCCAAACTGCGCAAAGATATGCAGGCAGAACTTAAAAACATTCAACGTGAGCTTGGCATCACCTTTATTTTTGTAACGCACGACCAGGAAGAAGCGCTTTCGATGTCCGACACGGTGGTAGTGATGCATGAAGGCGTAGTCCAACAGGTCGGCACGCCCATTGATATTTACAACGAGCCGCAAAACGCTTTCGTCGCCGACTTTATCGGCGAATCGAATATCATCGACGGCATAATGGCGCGCGACTTTGAAGTAAAGCTTGACGGCAAGACCTTCACCTGCCTCGACCGCGGCTTTGCGCCGAACGAGCCGGTCGATGTGGTCATACGTCCCGAGGACGTTGACATAGTTCCGCTTGAAAAGGGTATGCTGACGGGCGAAGTGACCTCGGTGACCTTCCTCGGCGTTCACTTTGAAATAATCATTGACGTCTGCAACTTCAAGTGGATGATACAGACCACCGACTATCACGCTGTCGGCGAAAAGGTCGGGCTGTTTATTGAACCCGACGCGATCCACGTAATGAAAAAGTCCAAATACTCCGGCACATTCGGAGACTACAGCTCGTTCAGCGATGAAATGGACACCATCAGCGACCCCGATTTTGACGAGGAGGCTGATGAGGAGTGAACAATGCAAAAAAAAGCAAGCTTACCGCGCTGCTGAACGCGCCCTACATAGTCTGGGCGGCGATCTTTATCGTGGTGCCGCTCATAATCGTCGTGTACTATGCGTTCACCGACGCCGACGGCGCATTTACATTTGATAACATACTTGCGATCGGCGACTATATGTACACGTTCGGTATCTCGATCCTGTATTCGCTCATCGCAACGGCGATTACTCTCGTCGTAGCGTATCCGTTTGCCTATTGCATGAGCAAGACGAGCGTAAGCTCGCAGAAAATGCAGATGATGCTCGTAATGCTTCCCATGTGGATGAATCTGCTTATCCGCACCTACTCATGGATGAATATTCTTGAGCGCAACGGACTTATCAATTCCTTTTTCGGACTGTTCGGGCTCGGACCGTATAAGCTTATCGGCACTCCGGGCGCGGTCATTCTCGGAATGGTCTATAATTATCTGCCCTATATGATCCTGCCGATCTATACGGTCATGTCAAAGATCGACCCCTCCTTGCTCGAAGCGGCGGAGGACCTCGGCTGCAGCTTTTCCCAAAAGCTTAAGCGGCTCATTCTTCCGCTCAGCCTGCCGGGAGTCGTCTCGGGCATTGCAATGGTATTCGTGCCCTCGGTATCGACTTTCTATATCTCGCAAAAGCTCGGCGGCGGTAAGGTAATGCTGATCGGAGACGCGATAGAACGCCAGATACAGACCTCGTATAACTATAATCTCGGCGCTTCGCTCTCGCTCGTGCTTATGGTGATGATCCTCATAAGCATGGCGGTAATGAACAAATTTTCGGATGCGGACGGAGGTGTTGTGGTATGAAAAAGACTCTGTCAGGCATAATACTCGGTATCGTTTACGTTTTTCTCTATGCGCCGTTGCTTGTAATGGTGTTCTTCTCTTTCAACAGCGACCGCAGCACCTCGGTTTTCGCCGGGTTCTCACTCAAATGGTACGGCGAGCTGTTTTCAAGGAGCGACACGCTCATCGCGTTGCGCAACACCCTGATACTCGCAGTGCTCTCTTCGGTGATCGCGACGCTGATCGGTACGATCGCCGCAGTCGGAATATACCGTACGAAGAATCGCCTGCTCGGCAACACTCTCATGACCGTAACGAATATTCCGATGATGAACCCCGATATCGTTACCGGCGTTTCGCTCATGCTGCTGTTCGTCTTTTTCGGCAGACTGCTCGGCGCCTCGACCTCGCTCAACTTCGGCACGCTGTTGATCGCGCACGTGACTTTCAATATCCCGTATGTACTGCTTAACGTGCTCCCGAAGCTGAAGCAGACCGATAAGCGCGTATTTGAAGCGGCGCTCGACCTCGGCTGTACGCCGACTCAGGCATTCTTCAAGGTAGTGCTTCCGGCGATCAGCTCGGGGATCGTCTCGGGTATGCTTATGGCGTTCACCCTTTCGCTTGACGACTTCGTAATAAGCTATTACACGAGCAGAGCCGATTTTCAGACGCTTCCTCTTAAGATCTTCGCCATGACCAAAAAGACGGTCAAGCCGGATATGTACGCGCTTTCAAGCTTGATTTTCGTTACCATACTTGTGCTTATGATAATTACAAATCTTTTGCAGCTCAAGGGCGATAAGAGTAACGAAAAAGGGCGGTAATAAAACCAAAGAAAGGATAATCACAAATGAAAAAAACATTCAGAAGAACTCTCGCGCTCGCGCTCGTGCTCATATTTGCGCTCGGCACGCTTTCAGCCTGCTCGGGCAAAAAAGAAAACGAGCTTACCACAAGAGCCGAATTTTCAAAAGCGCTTGCCGGTACAACGCTCAACGTGTTCAATTGGGGCGAGTATATTTCGGACGGCAGCGAAGGCAGTCTTGACGTGAACCGTGAGTTTGAAAAGCTTACCGGGATCAAGGTCAACTACACAAACTACGAGAGCAACGAAGCAATGTACGCAAAGCTTAAAAGCGGAGCCGTTTCGTATGATATAATAATTCCCTCGGATTATATGATCGAACGCCTTGCAAGCGAAAATATGCTTGCAAAGATCGACACCTCGAAGCTTTCAAATTATGATCTCATCGACGAAAAGTACAAAAAGCTTTATTTTGACCCGAGCGACGAATACAGCGTGCCTTATAACGTCGGCATGGTCGGACTCGTTTACAATACGACCATGGTAGACGAAGCGCCCGACAGCTGGAACGTGCTTTGGGACGAAAAATATACCGACAACGTGCTGATGTTCAACAACTCGCGCGACGCCTTTGCGATCGCACAGTTCTTGCTCGGCATCGACATAAACACCACCGACCGCGCCGAATGGGACCGCGCCGCAGATAAGCTCAAAGCGCAGAACGCAGTGCTTCAGGACCGCGTAATGGATCAGGTGTTCAACAAGATGGAAGGCTCAAACGCCGCGATCGCCCCCTACTATGCCGGCGACTGCCTTACCATGATGGAGTCAAACCCCGATTTGGCATTTGTATATCCGAAAGAAGGCGTAAATATTTTCGTTGATTCGGTATGCATACCCGAAAATCATCAGAATTACGAAGCGGCACTCATGTATATAAACTTCTTACTTGAACCGGAGGTCGCGCTTGCCAACGCCGAATATATCCGCTACGCTTCCCCGAACACCGCAGTGCTCGCGAATGAAAACTACAGCCTTAAGGATTCGGAGGTGCTTTATCCCGATGCCGCACATACTCCGAAGTGCGAATACTTCCACGATCTTCCGACCGATGTGCGCTCCTACTACGAATCGCTTTGGGAAGAAGTGGTAAGATAAAACCGTCGATCGCCTTTGATTTTCCGACTTTTTGAATTGTAAAACGACGGCGCTTTGCCGTCAATGCAAATGTCGAGAGGTTGTTAAAAAACTCAAAATGAGTTTTTTAACAACCTCTTTTTTGACGCTCGCTTTCAGCCAAAGCAGCGCTTTTATTATGTGAGATCTGCAGAACGCCTCAGTCGCAAAGTTTAAAATACAGCGCGCCGTAAGGATCCACCGTGTCAATATGCATGATATCCGCTTCAGGCGAAATGCTGTCAAGCTGCATACGCTTTGCGCTGTCCCTGTAGTTGTCCGGTTGCGACTCGGCGGCAAATATCAGACCGTCATAATCCTCGGGCATATAAACAACGTAACTCTTGGTAAGCACCTGCGCCCAATCGCCTATGTTGTACTGCCACTCAGTCGAGTAGGCAAACTCAATAAGATAGCTGTTGCCCTGCCAACTCACGGTATGGCAATAGTAATTATCGCCGCGTTCGCTGTTGTTGTATGTAGTGGACGTGGTGAACCACATACCGGTGTAGAAATCATAAAGCTCGCTGTCGGTCTTTGTCACATATTCCGTGTCAAAATACGGAATGGAATCATCGGGAATATAACAAACGGCGTCGAACTGAAGCTCTCGAATACCGTCGTGAGTCTGATCGTAGCCCATCGCGATCTCCCAATAGCAATCGTCGGTGTTGTAGCCGTCCCCGAACCCCGAGTAACTGCAAACACCGTTTTCAAGCAAGATCGTGCCCTCCTCTGTTTCGGCATTAATCTCAAGCCCGTTTTGCGTAAAAAACGGCTCCTGAACTCTGATCTCATCAGTCGGTATTAACACGCCGCCGTTGACCGTGTCGATAAGGTCGCCGCTGACGGTGCGCTCAAGGGTCAGCACGTCTCCGCTGCCGTCAAAGTGCAGGGTAACTCCGCTTTGTTCCGCCCACAAGGTCCCGTATTCGATCACCTCGTTACGGGAGTTTAAAAATTCCCATGTCGCATCTTCACTGACGCGCAGCCAGAGGTTTTCGCCCACGTATTCCCAAAGCCCCGCGTATTTGCCGATATCGCCCTCTCCGAGCGTAATTTTTGAAAGCTCGTCTCTGAACACATAACGCTCGACCGGATCCCAAGTCCATATAAGCTCGGTGGCATCGCCGTTTTCATGTATGAAGCTGACAAGCACATCGCTTTCGCCGTCAAGATCAATATCCTCAAACGAGATGGCGTTGAACGCCTCCTGCGCGTCGGGAATATTCATCGGGAAAGCTACGCTGTCAAACAATATCTGCTCCGGCAGGTCGCGGTAGAACGCGGTGCTGCTCTCGCTCACCGTGACAAGCACATCCACACTTTCGCCGTCGTGCGTGATAGTGCCGCTGCCCGCAACAATGCCCGTCGTACGCCAATCGTCTCCGACGATCTCATCATTACCGCCGCAGGCGGCAAGACTCAGGCAAAGCAAAAATAAAAGTCCCGCAACAAAATACCGCATTTTTCTTTTCATGATTTTTCTTCCTTTCAAATCAAAACGGTCAACATTCACGCTCCGCCATCGACAATAACTCGTCATGGCTGAGCTCCACATTGCCGAAGCGTACAAAAATACCGTTTGTGACAGCGCTGTTCCACACCTGCGGATCCGCAAGCGGACGGAAGCGGATCTTTTCAAGATAAGGCTTCAAGTCAAGCAAAAGTCTGCTTCCGGACACAAAATCCACCTGCAAAATATAGTCTGACAGCGGCGTAACGGCTGTAAGATATCTTCGGTTCAAGTGTGAGCCTCCTTTCGTTTTCTGCATTTTCAACATATGCCGCAGACTGAAAATCGGGAAAACGGAAAAAAAATCCGCCGTACAAATATTGTACGGCAGATAATACGGTCTGACCATTAACCAAAAGTTAGTATTTGGACTCAAGCAGCTCAACAAGCCGCTTTCGTTTGGTGCGGGTGTCCCCCTCAATATGAAGCTTTGAATAGATCTGATTCACATATTGCTTGACGCTGCCTTCGGAGAGAAACAGCTTTTCCGAGATCTCACGGTTGGTGAGCCGCCGACTCATCAGCTCTACGAGCGCAAATTCCCTCTCGGTCAGCGCGGCAAATGCCGCAGGTCGGACTCTTTCGGCTTTTCGCCGCTCTGCCGCTTCGCCGAGTTCAATGAGCTTCGCGGCGAATTCGTCCCCCGTTTTCCTTTTAAGCAGAGGACTCAGCAATCCGTAGTTTTCAACGAAAGGCATCGCCAGACCGTCGGGCGCGGCGTCGGAAAGTGCCCTTTCAAGCAACGCGTGCGCGGCATCGGATTTCCCGAGCATTTCATACGCCGCCGCGGTCTGGATACGGATATGCAATGCGACTAAGGCATAGTGCATTCTCTCGCATATCTCAAGCAATTTTTCACTGCGCCCGACCACCGCAGCGTATGATCCCTCCGCAAGGTACACCTGATTTTCTATCATCTCTGTCATAGGCTTGCCCGGCGCAAGAATATTGACGGCGGACAGGCGGTGCTGCGAAAAGATCTCCGGAAGCTTTTCCGTTTCGCCGCGCAGTGCGTAATAATAGGCAACGGCAGTATTCCAAAGGTTGATCCACGCCGAATTATGCTGCCGCAAGAGCGCCGCATATCGTGCTTCAAACGTATAACGCATTTGCACATCTGCGCACAGCGAGAGCCTCAACGCCAAAAAATCACAGCAAAGCGCCATGTTTTCCTGCCCGTTGTCCTTGATATTTGCATATGCGCTCTCAAGTTCGATATGCGCGTCGGTGAAGTTTCCTTTCATAAACGCCGCCTCCGCCCGCATGAGCTTTTCCGCGCCCTGCCCGTGATTTCCCGTAAGCCTATAATAATGCGGCATACATTCGTCCATCTCGGCAAGCTCACTTTCAAGCTCACCCGGCGCGCGGTAGAACATCATCAGCACCGACGGCGAGCCGAAGGTCCAGCCTCCGCTGTTATGTATGCTGACGGCAGGACGGGACATCTGCGCGGCGGCACTGCGGTGCAGGCGGCTCATGCCGCTTATGTCGTTGTAGCAAAGAAAACTCATGATAAGCTCACATTCGCCGATCAGATTGCCGCGTTCTTCGGCAGACAGTTCCGGATGCGCTTTTAAGGCGGCTGAAAAAAGCGCTTTCAGCTCCATCATCTTGGGGATCTGCCGCAGATTGAACATACAGCGCATAAATACTAAGATAGCAAGCGGAGCTGCTTCAAGCGTTTCGGTCGGACACGAATCAATAAGCTCAAGCACCTCTTGCGCGTGCAAAGACGCGAGCAGTATCCCCGCGTCTTTGCACACCACCCTTAACAGCGCGGCGTAGCTTCCGCACTTACGGTAAGCCGCTATAGCATGAAGATACTGTCCATGCGCGTCGTACCATGAACCGAACCGCTCAAGACAGCGCTTCTGCATTTCCGGCTCCAGCGCCAGAAAACTGCGCTGCGCACACTCTTTCATCATGTGGTGGAAACGGTAGGTAACGCCGTCCGACAGCCGTTTTACAAACGCATTTTGTTCGGTCAGAGCGGAAAGTATCTCTCCCGTGCCGTCATCTCCCGTGATAAAGCGCGCCATCTCCGCGGTAAACTCATCGGCAAGCCCCATTACCGCCAGAAACTTCCGCTGCCGCTCCGACAGCGGATCTATCATAGCGGCGGTAAAGGTAGCATAAATATCGGAATCGGGGCTCGGAAGCACTCCGTGCTCCGAAAACGTCCGCAGGTTCAGATAAACAGCGGAAAACCATCCCTCGCTGGAGCGAAGCAGGCGATCGAGCTGCGCGTCGGTCAGATCCGTGCCGCAACGGTGAGCGTAGACGGCAAGCTCCGTGTGGTTGAGTCTGAGCTGCTCCATGCCTATCATATAAACTTTTGCCCCAAGCCGCACCGTCTCGGACGCGGGCAGGAATCGGTCCCGCCCCGCAACTATCAGATGAACGTTCAACGGCAGTCGGTTTGCAAGCATACAGAGAAACATCGGCGCGCGCCCGTCGGTCAGTAAATGAAAGTCGTCAATAAAAATGTAGCAAGCCTTTTCACCCGCCAGCTCATAGCAAAGCTCGTCCGCAAGCAGTCCGCAGTCGGCGGCGTCCGCCGGGCAGGTATGATCTCTCAGAAAATCATAACCTGCGCGGGCAAACGCGTTTTGCACGCTTTTCCAGAAGATCGCAGGATTATCGGAATAGACGCTGATACGGATAAGCTTCACGCTTTCCGCCTTGGCGCGCTCTTCCAAATACCAATTCACCGCCGTGGTCTTTCCGTATCCCATGGGTGCGACTACAGCGGTCATGGCGCAGTGCGAGATAGGCCGCAGACTTTCCTGCAGTCTTTCCGATATGTATATCGTGTTCAGGTTCCGTTTGGGTTTCGGCATAACTTACCTCTGGTCATTCTTAATCACAGGCGTTCTGTCCGATCATTATAACATTTTGCAACAAAACAGTCAACGTGTTGCAGACAATTCCCCGGCCGCTTTCTTACTTAAACTTTTGCAAAGGCAACCTGACCGAAATATATCGGTCCCGTAAAAGCTTTAACGCTCTTACGGGACCGCTTTGTATCAGCAGACCGAGATCAGATCGCAGCAGCGCGCTCTGCGGTTTCACACGTCTGACCGCTCTCCCTTATGATCTCGGTCTCGGTCTCGGTATATATGTATTCGCCGCCCTCAGCCGTGCGATCGACTAACGGCTTGTATCCGAAAAACAGATATTGCTTTCGCGTCGGATTCGGAATCAGCTCGCAGATCGTGTGCGGCGCTTCTACGATTTTTCCCTTGACCAGACGACAGTACATAAACTATACCCTTTCCGTCGGCGAAGCCGACCCATAAATTCAGCTGCGCGCCGGGCGGCGCGCACAATTTTCGGCATAATGATAAAATGTTGTTTACATTCACCGGAATTTGTGGTAGAATGATAAGCGAATGAGCACCCTTAAATATAACGCGGTATCCCTGTCGTAAAAACGCGCATTACGGTCGGGCGCAAAATAATTATCGGAGAGCCGGTGCAATATGGCAAAACTTTATTTCAAATACGGAGCTATGGGAAGCTCCAAAACCGCCCAGGCACTTATAACCAAATTCAATTACGAAGAACGCGGCATGAATGTATGGTTACTCAAGCCGTCGGTCGATAACCGCGACGGCAGTGATATCGTAAGATCGCGCATCGGATTGTCCGAGCGCGCCGAGACGTTCACACCGAGCGAAGATATCGTCGAACGCTTCAAACGCTTCGGGACCGAACGCCCCGACGTGATAATCGTCGATGAATGTCAGTTCCTCACCGCAGGTCAGATCGACGCACTCAGAGACATAGTGGATAATTTCAACATTCCGGTGCTCTGCTTCGGACTGCGCACCGACTTTCTGACGCATCTGTTCGAGGGGAGCCGCCGCCTGTTTGAGGTCGCCGATTCGATAACCGAGATCAAAACGGTCTGCGAATGCGGCTCAAAGGCAATAGTCAACGCACGGATAGATGCCGCCGGCAGAGTGATCACAAACGGCGAGCAGATCTTCATCGGCGGAAACGACTCGTATATCGCAATGTGCCACGCCTGCTACAAGCGCAAGATACGCGAACAAAAGCAAAACGCGCCGCACGACAATTAAATCTGCGGCTCTGTACTATTATACTATGGTAAAATATACAAGGAGACACAAAAAATGAAACCCGAAGCACTGATCGAATATGCAAAGCTCGCGCAGAAAAGCTCATACTCTCCCTACTCTCATTTCGCCGTAGGCGCGGCTTTGCTCACGAAAAGCGGAAAGGTATACACCGGCTGTAATATTGAAAACGCCGCGTTTTCCCCCCACCTGCTGTGCCGAGCGCACCGCCTTTTTCAAAGCGGTCAGCGAGGGCGAACGGGATTTCGCCGCGATCGCGATCGTCGGCGGCAAAAACGGCGACAGCTCGGAGCTTTGCGCACCCTGCGGCGTATGCAGACAGGTAATGCGCGAATTTTGCGATCCCCAAACATTTATGTTGTATTTCAACGATAAAGGCAATATCGTGACCATGACGCTTGCCGAAATACTGCCGCTCGGATTCGGGCCCTCAAACCTGAAGTCCGGCACATAATATGTGCAATATATCCAAAACTTAAAAATGTTCGCCTCTCGTATTGAAAAATATACCGAAACGTGATATAATCGTTAAGGAATGAATATACGCCCTTCCGGAGCGGTCCCGCACTCTTCTTTCGACTTCACGACCGGATGCGGGATCCGATACTTCGTTATATCCGACTCAAAAGCGGGTCGAATATATAAATGTATGTGTACCGTTTGAAATAAG
>DHJP01000149.1 GCA_002404395.1 Clostridiales bacterium UBA4717 | reverse complement strand
CGCTTCGACGCGGTAGTGCTTTGCTGCGGTTCTAAAAAGCCGCGCGATCTGAGCGGTGCGGGCAGAGAGGGAAGCGGCGTTTATTTTGCGGTCGATTATCTGACAGCGGCTACCGAAAAGGTCATAGGCGACGCTTCGACGTTTGCAATAAACGCCAAAGGCAAAAATGTGGTTATTGTCGGCGGCGGCGACACGGGAAACGACTGTGTTGCTACGGCGATAAGGCAGGGCTGCCGCTCGGTCACACAACTTGAAATGATGCCCGAGCCGCCGAAAGAACGTGCGGCTGATAACCTTTGGCCAGAATGGCCTCGTGTAAAGAAGACCGATTACGGGCAGGAGGAAGCGATCGCGCTGTTCGGACACGATCCCCGCAGATATCGTACGACGGTGAAGGAATTTGTGCGCACGGACAAGGGCGAGCTGCGCGCGGTAGTGACGGTGAAGTTAGGGGACGATTTCAAGCCGCTTGAAGCCGGCAATCAGACTCTCAAATGTGAGCTTTTGCTTATTGCGGCAGGGTTCGTAGGCTGTGAGGACTATGTGGAAAAAGCGCTCGGAGCCGAAAAAACTCCGCGCGGCACGCTTAAAACGGCTGACGGCAGTTATATGACCTCCAAAAACGGTGTGTTTGCCGCCGGAGACGTAAGGCGCGGACAGTCGCTTGTGGTCCATGCAATATCCGAGGGACGTGAATGTGCAAAGGAAGTAGACAGATACCTTATGGGATACAGTAATATGTGAGGCTTATTATTGATCGGAGGGTTGCGTTTGGAGCTTCCGTTTGTGAAGATGCATGGGTGCGGAAACGATTACATATTTTTTGATATGCGTTCGGGAGGGCAGATCCCTGATCCGTCAAAGTGTTGTGAAAAGCTTTGCGACCGCCATTTCGGGATCGGCGGGGACGGTATCGTGCTGATCCTGCCGTCGGATAAGGCAGATGCTAAAATGCGCATGTTCAATTCCGACGGCAGTGAAGGCAAAATGTGCGGAAATGCGATAAGATGCGTAGGTAAGTATCTGTACGATGTCGGGGCGACCGACCGAACCGTTTTGCTGATCGAGACCGAAAGCGGACTCAGGACGCTTGATCTGTTGATTCGGGACCGCAGTGCGGTCGGGGCTGTCGTCGATATGGGTATTGCAAGCGCCGCACCGGAGCTGATATGTGAAAAATATCGCAAGGACGGCTCGGGGCGTGTTACGTCTTTGAGCGGAAAATACAGGATAAACGCAGTGTCGGTCGGAAATCCGCACTGCGTTGTTTTTACCGATGATATTGATACGCCGAAGCTTGATAAGCTCGGACGCGGGCTTGAATTTTCAAGCTTGTTTACCGAGCGTGTGAATGTGGAGCTTGCCGTTTTCCGCCCCGACGGTCGGCTCAATGTACGTGTGTGGGAGCGAGGAAGCGGAGAAACCTTGGCGTGCGGTACCGGCGCGTGCGCGGCGGCGTTTGCCGCATATTCCAACGGATATTGCGCTTGGGGTGAAAAGCTTTGCGTGCAGATGCGCGGCGGTGAGCTTGAGGTGGTCTGCAGACCCGACGGTGAGACCAAACTCGCAGGAGACGCGGTGCGCGTATTCTCGGGTGTCACGGAGGTTTGAGGATATATGAAGCCAAACGGAAACTTTGATGCGCTTTCGGAGGACTATCTCTTTGCCGGGGTGGCAAAAAAAATAGCGGCTTTTTCAAAACTGCATAATGGCGGCAGAAAAATAATCAGGCTCGGGATCGGAGACGTTACACTTCCGCTGTGCCGTGCGGCAGTCGAAGCAATGGTGAGCGCCGCACTTGAGCTTGAGAAGAGCGAGACCTTTAAAGGCTACGGACCCGAGCAGGGATACGAGTTTTTGAGGACACCGATCGCTCTTGAGTATGCGGTGCGCGGAGTTCACCTCGATCTTGACGAAATTTTTATAAATGACGGCATTAAAGGCGAACTCGGTACGATATCGGAGCTGTTTGAGCGGGAAAACACCGTGCTTATAAGCGACCCGGTATACCCTGTGTATGCGGATACGAATATTATAAGCGGACGGGAAATACTGTTTGCAGACGCATTGCCGTCAAATAACTATCTTCCGCTTCCCGACGCAGACGTACGCGCTCAACTTATATATATATGCTCTCCTAACAATCCGACCGGCGCGGTATACGATCGTGACGGGCTCGGAAAATGGGTGAAGTACGCGCTTGAAAACGAGGCGTTGATCCTGTTCGACGCGGCGTACGAAGCGTTTATTGATTCTGAAAAATATCCGCAGTATCCTCACAGCATATATGAAATTGAGGACGCGAAAAAGTGTGCGGTCGAATTAAGATCGTTTTCCAAAAGCGCCGGTTTTACCGGCGTCAGATGCGGTTTCACCGTGGTGCCGAAAGATATTTGCTTTGACGGCCGGAATTTTAACAGACTTTTCAGGCGTTACAGCTCGGTAAAAAGCAACGGTGTATCGTATATCACACAGCGCGGAGCCGCCGCCATGTTTACGTCCGAGGGAAGATCGCAGGCAGAGGCAAATATTCGCTACTATAAGAATAATGCGAAACGACTTGCCGCTGCATTTGACAGGCTCGGAATAAGGCACACGGGCGGAGACAGTTCGCCGTATATCTGGCTTGAATGTCCGCATAATATGAGCGGATACGAATATTTCGACTATTTGCTTGAAAACTATGGGATCGCGGGAACACCGGGCGAAGGATTCGGCAAAAACGGAAGCGGTTGCTTGCGTATCTCGTCATTCGGAAATGCGGATGATGTTTCAAGCGCCGTGGAGCGATTGCTCGGCAAATAAAGCTAAGAGCGTATTCTCCCTGCTCGGCATAATATAAATAATAATGTAAATAATAATGAAAGCGGCATCCGTTCATCCGTACGGGTGCTGCTTTTTTGCGTAGTGTGCCGTCAAATGTCGTTTGCACGTGACGTTAACAAAAAATTAATATTCTGAATACAAAATACTGTTGATTTGAGATGCGATCCGTGGTACATTATATTAGCACTCAGGAAGTGAGAGTGCTAATAAGCGATGAAAACACCCGGAAAGGAGGCGGCCCTCATGGACGGAGCCGAGAATGAACTCAGCGAACGGAAAAAACTGATATTAAAGGCGATTACAGATGCGTATATCAGGAGCGGCGAACCGGTGGGATCCAAATATCTTTCCGAGGATGAGCAGATAGCGTGCTCGTCTGCTACCATACGTAACGAGATGGCGGAGCTTGAAGTGCTCGGGTATCTTGAACAACCTCATTCGTCGGCGGGCCGTGTGCCTTCCGAGAAAGGGTACAGGTTCTATGTCGATTCGCTGATGCAGCAGTACAGTATGACCTCTGCTGAGATCGCTCAGCTTAACAAGATCGTCGGAGCAAAGCACAGTGAGGCAGACGGTATCCTCGAAAGCGCCGCAAAGGCAATGTCGAAGATGACCAATTACACCGGGCTGACGGTAAGGACCCGTCAGAGCGGCACGACGGTTGCGCGGTTCGACGCAATGTATATTGATGAACATACTTTTGCGCTTATAATGCTTACCGGTGCCGGAGCGCTCAAAACCAAGAAAGTGCACACCGAGCTTATCATATCCGAAACCGATGTCGCGAAGCTCGCATCGGCACTCAACGGTTGCCTTGTCAATATTTCGCCGGAGTCGATAACTCTTCCGACGATGCTTGAACTTGAAAAACGGCTTGAAGAGTTGGGCGAGCTTGTCGGACCGATAACGAGAGTCATATACGATGCGCTGAAAGAGTATGAGGGAGCCGAACTCAGGTATGAGGGTGTTGATAAACTGCTTGAGTATCCCGAATTTGCCGACACCTCAAAGCTTAAGCATATGCTTCAGGCATTTGATAACCGCAGCGGACTTTTGAATGTGGTTTCAAGCGCGCTCGGAGATGATACGAACATTATAATCGGATCGGAAAATCCGATGGATGAGATGAATGATTCATCAATGATAGTCAAGACCATACGCATAGCCGGTAATCCGGTGGGAGCGATCGGGATAATCGGTCCGCGCCGAATGGATTACGCAAAGGTGTGCGCTATGGTAAAGTATATAGCGGATTCACTCGAGAAGGCAATGGAGCCGGGAGCTTTGCTTCCGCCG
>DHJP01000040.1 GCA_002404395.1 Clostridiales bacterium UBA4717 | reverse complement strand
CGAATGATGTGATAACGCACACCGGGGAGGTCACGTACACGTCCGCCTCTGATAAGAACAACCGAGTGTTCCTGAAGGCTGTGTCCGATACCCGGAATGTAGGTTGTCGCCTCAAGTCCGTTGGTAAGTCTTACTCTGGCGATCTTACGAAGAGCGGAGTTAGGCTTCTTCGGGCTGGTTGTGGTAACCTTAGTGCATACGCCTCTCTTCTGAGGAGCGGGCTGATCTACGGCTTTCTTCGTAAGAGTGTTGAAGCCCTTCTGAAGAACAGGAGCCTTAGACTTGTAAGTCTTTTCCTGACGGCCGTATCTGACGAGCTGGTTAAATGTTGGCATACTGCACCTCCTTAAAAAATAATGAGATTGTTTATATCTACAACCGTCCGCAAGCGGTGCGGGTGTATTCAAAAGAATAGGTTTGCGGCGCGCAAAGACAGCCACAGCACAGCTGCGGCACGCCGAAACTTTATGTATTATACCATTGAAAAGCCGTTTCTGTCAAGAGAATCCGAATTTGTTTTCAAAAAATACAAATTTTCTCCATTTTGCACAAATTGCGTGTCACTTCAAGGTATTATTGGTCATTTTTTGCAAGTTTATTCAAAAAATGACCGCGCGAAGTCGACTTTGGAACGTCCGCGCGGTAAATTCCGCCATTTTACTCAGTCGGTAGCCATTGCGATATATTCGGCGCCATGCTCGGCAATGTAATTCTTTCTGCCTTGGAGATTATCTCCGAGCAGAATATCAAAGATCTCACGTGTTTCTTCGGCATCCGCTTCTCCGACTCTGATGAGTCGGCGCGATTCGGGATTCATAGTAGTCTGCCACATCATGTCCGACTCGTTTTCGCCGAGTCCTTTTGAACGCTGAAGCGAATAAGGCGCGTCGCCGAGTCTTGCGGTTATCTCAAGTTTTTCCTGTTCATTGTAAGCAAACTCGATCTTGTCGCGGCAGGTTATTTCAAACAACGGGGATTCGGCAATATATATTTTTCCTTCTTTTATGAGCGTCGGCAAAAGTCGGTAGAACAGCGTCAAAAGCAATGCGCGGATCTGATAGCCGTCCTCGTCGGCATCGGTACAGATTATAATTTTGCTCCATCTGAGCGCGCCGATGTCAAACGGAGGCAGGTCGCTCTTTACTTTGGTGGTAAATTCCACTCCGCATCCGATAACGCGCAAAAGATCGGTTATTATATCGCTCTTGAATATCTTCTCATACGAGCTTTTAAGACAGTTCAGCGTTTTGCCGCGCACCGGCATGATCGCCTGAAATTCGGCGTCGCGTCCGAGTTTACATGAGCTTGCCGCCGAATCTCCCTCAACTATATACAATTCGCGCAGTTCCGGATCGCGGCTGCGGCAGTTTACGAATTTTTCCACACGGTTGGCAATATCAATATTGCCCGAAAGCTTTTTCTTGATGCTGAGTCTGGTCGACTCCGCGCTTTCACGGCTGCGCTTGTTCAAAAGCACCTGCGCCGCGATCTTTTCGGCTTCGGTCGGATTTTCGGCGAAATACACCTCAAGATTATGCTTGAGGAAATCGGTCATTGCCGTCGCGATGAATTTGTTCGTAATCGCTTTTTTCGTCTGATTCTCGTATGAAGTCTGAGTCGAAAAGCTTGACACGATCATCACAAGCGATTCTTCAATATCGGCAAAGGTGATCTTCTCTTCCTTTGCCTTGTATGCTTTCATCGTTTTAAGATACTTGTCTATTGCAAATGCAAACGCGGTGCGCACCGCGCGGTCGGGCGAACCTCCGTGCGACAGAAAGCTTGAGTTGTGGTAATATTCAATGCGGCTTCCGACATTTGAAAAAGCAAAGGTAAACTCCGCTTTCAGCTTGTAGTCGCTCTGATCCTCGCGGTCGCGCCCGCTCGTCTCAAGCTTCCACAACACCGGCTCGGTGATCGACGAGTCTCCGACGATATCCTTGATATAGTCGCTGATTCCGTTTTCGTAGCAGTATTCGCTCTCGTCAAAACCGCCGTTCTCATTCTCGAATTTAAGTATAAACTTTATGCCGGCATTGACTATCGACTGTTTGTTAAGCAACTCGGTAAAAAATTCGCGCGGTATGTCAATATCGGTGAACACCTCTATATCCGGCTTCCAACGTATCACGGTTCCCGTGCGCGCTTCCTTTTTGGAAAGTTCGCTCACCTCCAACCCGCTTGCCGGCTCGCCTTTTTTAAAGTTGATCTGCGAGAGAGTCTTTCCGTTGTACGAACGCACGCTCATATATTCCGAACTGTACTGCGTAGCGCACGCGCCGAGTCCGTTAAGCCCGAGTGAAAAGCCGTAATTCGAATTTTCGTCATTATTGTTGTATTTGCCGCCGGCATACATTTCACAGAAAACAAGCTCCCAATTGTATCTGCCCTCACGCTCGTTGTATCCGAGCGGTATTCCGCGCCCTTCGTCCGCGACTTCATACGAACCGTCCCGGAACACAGTCACGTTTATCACGTTTCCGTAGCCCTCACGCGCCTCGTCTACCGCGTTTGACAGTATTTCAAAAAATGAGTGCTCGCAGCCCTCAAGTCCGTCCGAGCCGAAGATGACCGCCGGACGTTTTCTTACTCTGTCCGCACCCTTGAGCGCAACAATACTGTTATTTCCGTATTCTGCGGTATTCTGCTTCTTTGCCATAAGCCGACTCCTTAACCGAATAATATTGAAATTTCGGATCACACTTTTCCTATTATATACCAAAACCGCAAGTTTTGCAAGATTTAATTTATCCGCAGTTTATCCTTTGACCGCAAAATGAAAATTCAGCTTATCGGCAATTTTGAATTGCTTATCTGCGCAAAGTGTGATATAATGATAGATAGCACAGTCGCAAATTGCGAAAAATCGTCTGAAATTTCACCGATAAAAGTATATCCAGATTACGGTTTGGATGTCGGACACACGGAGAAAAATATGTTGGATAAGCTTATCGCGCTTGCAAAAGAGGCGGGCGCGCTCACCCTCGGCGCCGACGTCGGCTCTCATTTCAAAAGCAAAGGCAGACACGCCGATTTTGTCACTGAATACGACCTGCGCACTCAGGAATATATTGTAAATGCGCTTAGCGCGCGTTATCCGGGATACGGACTGCTGTGTGAAGAAAAGGGAGTGAACCGCGCCTCTGTCAACGGGTATTGTTTCATCATAGACCCTATCGACGGTACGACCAACTTCATGCACGGCTCAAGCGAGTATGCCGTATGTATCGGACTTGCGAAAGCAGGCGAACCTATACTCGGAGTCGTACATCTGCCCGCAGCGGGTATTACCTATTTTGCCGAGCGCGGACACGGCGCGTTTGCCGAAAAAGACGGCAAGGCAGTCCGGATAACAGTCAGCCGCTCCGGGCTTGACAACGCGCTGATCGCCGTCGGCACCTCCCCGTACTATCCAGAGCTTTCAAGACTTTCGCTCGAAATCGTAAAAAAATCGATCCTGCGCGCCGCCGATATCCGTCGCTCCGGAAGCGCGGCGATCGACATCTGCCGTACCGCCGAGGGCGTTTACGACATTATGTATGAACCGCTGCTCTGCCCGTGGGACTACACCGCGGCGGGAGCGGTATTGCTTGAAGCCGGAGGTACGCTTACCGACATACACGGAGCGCCGATCGACTGCATGAAAAAAAGCGGAATAGTTGCCGCGAATCCGAAAGCAAGCGCAGAGTTTATTGAAAACATCAAAGACCTTACTGCTGCCGACAAGCTTTAAACACGCTGAGTCCGGCCGCAAAACTGCCAATCATTTCGTGAGCCGCCTTCGGCGGCGTGGTATGATAATTACTGTTATGAAAAAAAGCAAAGCCCTGCTCGAAGCCGAACTGAAAGCGGCGAACTTAAAGATCAAGCGTCTCGAAAACCGCGTTGATTCCCTTGAAGGACGTATAGAGCGCGACCGTGCGGTCAGCGACCGTATGCGCAAAAGCTCGGCTAACGTCGCTATCGAAGGCTACGCAAACTATTTCAAATACAAATACAACGATATCAAAAGCACCGATATATACAACCGCGCCGAGCGGATCTTCGCCTACTCGCGCACCTCGCTGTTTATCGCAAGGATCTTCAGATACGCCTCGGTGATAATCGCAATTATCGAAACCAGCGCCGTGTTTCTGCTGTGCGCAACGATAGTGCTTATCGCCGTACCGGTAACGGTCGCCGCTGCACTTATTCTTGCGCTTTTCGACCTCATCGGCGCAAAAAAATTCAACGAAGCGATCATACCGAAACTCAAAGGCAAAAAGATCGTGTTTCTCATCTCCGACAAAGGCTACCGCAGTGAAAAACGCGGAAAGAACACCTATTTTGACCGCATGACGCGTGAGCTTGCCGCCGACCCTGAACGATTTATCATCGTGGTTACGAAATCCATACGCAACGGACGTTTCCTCACCGCAAAGTTTGCCGCAGATAACATTGCGGTAATACGCGAAACCTACTTTTTCAGACTGAGACGCGCAATAGAAGCCGCAGGGATCGGCGACGAAAATACTACCATAGTTCACTGATACTCCCGCAACTTACGAAAGGATCACCAACAATGCTTGAGCTTGCATATTCCGAAAATGATCTGACGGGAAGCGCGTACATTTATAAGCGCGCCGCCGAAAGTCTGAAGTCGGGCAGACATACCGTACTGATCATTCCCGAGCAGGCGGCGCTGACCGCCGAAAAGCGCATAATCGGACTGCTCGGCGACACGCCCTCGCTCGGGCTTGAAATTCTGAGCTTCAATCGCCTTGCCGAGACCGTTTTCCGCAAATGCGGTCCGCTTTCGTACAATTATGCTTCAAGCGGCGTAAAAAAGCTCGTACTTTGGCGCACCGTAACCGAACTTATGCCCGCGCTTGACCGCTTTGCATCGGCGGCGACGGACGAAAAACTGCTTGAGCTTTTGCTTGACCGTTTTTCCGAGTTCAAATATGCACTGATAACTCCCGCAAAGCTTGCACGCGCAGGCGACAGGCTTGCCACACCTGAGGATGCCGATGAAAAGCAACTGAAGCTATCGCATACGCTCAGCGAGTTGGCGCTCATTTATTCGGCGTACTCAGCCATGCTTGAAAAATCCTGTGACGATCCCTGCGACGCACTGCGCATATGCGAAGAGCGCATACGCGACGCTTCGCCGTTTATTGCTGCGGATTTTTATTTTGACTCCTTTATCGGATTTACGGCACAACAATACGGTATAATTGACGCGCTCGCCGTGCGCAACAATGTCACGCTCTTTTTGCGCCATCCCGGAGTACCGATGAGCGAAGCCGACGACTCAGAGTTATACCTATATCAATATGAAACCGAAGCAAGGCTCAGAAAACTTGCCGCTGAACGCGGGCTTGAATTCAAGACTACTCTCCTGTCAAATGCGCCGAGCGCGGACAAAAGCCCGGCGCTCAAAGCGATCGCCGAGCATTTTTCACTCGGAGGCGTCGGTTCGGACATTGCCGACAACTCGGCTGTCACTGTGTATTCCTGTCGTGACATTTTCGACGAGTGCGACCTTTGCGCTTCGCTCATTGCAGGTGAAATGCGCTCGGGCGTAAGATGCCGCGATATAGCGGTTGTCGTCAGAGACACCGGATCATATATCGGTATCCTCGAAAGCTGCTTTGAAGACCATAATGTGCCCGTATACTTTTCAAGGCGTACCGATGTGCGCGAAAAACCGGCGGTAAAATTCATTACTGCCGCATTTGATGCAGTTTCGGGCGGATACTCATTCAAAAATATGATCGCCTTTCTGCGCTGCGGCTTCGGAAACATAAGCTTTGCCGATGCCGACCTGATTGAAGGCTATATCCGCACTTGGAAAATTTCCGGCAGAGCGAAATACTCCGCCGATTTCACAATGAATCCGCGCGGATATATCCCGCAAAACGAGCGCGACGCCGAGAAGTTACGACGCATAAACGAAGTCCGTGAGCGACTCTTCGCCACGCTTGAAGAACTTGAAGACCAAATTAAGCGCGCTTCCACCGTCGGCGAATTCACGCGCGCCGTATACGACTTTGTATGCCGTGAAAATGTGGCAGAGAGGCTTTGCGAGCGTGCATATGAAATGCAAAAGCAAGGAGAAGCGAAGCTTGCTGCCGAGGAGTCGGCAACTTTCGCAGTGCTGTGCAACGCATTTGACCTTTTGATCGACACACTCGGCGAATGCGAGTGCGACCTGACCACATTTTTGAAATTATTATCGCTTGCGCTTTCCGAAACCGATATCGGCACGATCCCCGCCTCAAGTGATGCAGTTACGGTCGGCGACGCTTCGCTTTTGCGTCCGTCCGAGGTCAGAAGCGTATATATGCTCGGTGCCTCCGACGGAGTTTTTCCGAAAAACATCAGTGAGGACAGTCTGTTTTCACGCACCGAGCGTGAATTGCTCGCCGTTGTAGGGCTTGATGAGCTGAAGCAGGATATTTCGGTAGAATCTTCAAAAGAACTGTTCTGGTTCTACCGTGCGGCAGTAATGCCGAGCGAGCGGCTGAGTATAAGCTATGTACGCAGAAACAGTTCGGGAGAGGAGCAGTTTCCGTCCTTTGCGCTGACGCGGCTCATGAAGCTTTTAAAACTTTCGCCGCTTGCCTCTGATGCGTTGCCGCATGAGCTTCGTATTCACGATATCGAATCGCTTTCGGAATATATCCCGCGTCTTGAATCCGCCGGATATCTCCGCGAAACGAAAGCTTTGCTTCAATCGCTTCCGGAACTTGACGCGCTTTACCGAAACACACGCGAACCGATAAGCCGTGCCGACGAATATATATCAAAAGCCACCGCAGAGCGTATATTCGGCAAAACTCTCCGTCTTTCGCAGACCTCCGCGGAGCTTTATGCCAAATGCCCCATGTCTTTTCAATGCAAATATGCGCTTAAACTTTCGGAGGATGCCGCCTCTGAACCGTCGAGCGCGGATATAGGCACGCTCGTTCACTCGGTACTCAGAAGCTTTCTTGACGAAGGGCTCGGAAGCAACGAGACACTTGAAGTCAAAATAAATGAACTTGTAAAGCGCGACTGCACACTTATCTTGGAATTTACGCCTGAGGAAAAACGTCCGCGCATCGCGCATCTGCTTGAGAGGGTCTCAAACACGACCGCGCTTGCCGCCGCAAATCTCATGCGCGAGTTTGAAAGTTCTGACTTTAAGCCGACCTTTTTTGAACTGCCCGTTGGCATCTCGGACGACGGAATACTGCCGATACGCCTGATGCTTGAGGACGGCTCAAGCGTAGTGCTTCGCGGGATCGCCGACCGAGTGGATACCATGCTTCGCGGGGACAAGCTTTATTTCAGAGTTGCCGACTACAAGACCGGCAACCGTGAATTTTCACTTGACGCAATCAGGCTCGGGCTTAATATGCAATTGCTCATATACCTGTTTTCGATCTGGGAAAATGCGGATTCGGCATTTATGAAAGCCTGCGGTGCCGAGGGCGCGCAACCGATACCGGCAGGTGCGGAATACGTGATGACCTCGCTTGAAAAGAAAAAATTTGCCGATACGACCGACCCCGAAAAGATCGCCGAAGCACTCGGCGGCTCGTTCGGACGAAGCGGAATATATCTCTCCGATCCCGAGGTGCTTGCCGCGATGGATCGCGAGCAGAACGGAAAGTTTATTCCGATAAAAAATCTCACAAAAGCGCAGGCGGGAGGCGTACTTGCCGACCTTGCCGAATTTGAATCGCTCAAGCGTGAGCTGAGCGGCATACTGATCGAGATAGGCAACGGTATAAAAAGCGGCTGCGCGAAGATCGATCCGCTTCCCGCGTCCAAATTTCTGCGTGCCGGTGCCTGCGGATACTGCCCGATGAAGCCGGTCTGCAAAAATG
This sequence comes from Clostridiales bacterium UBA4717, assembly GCA_002404395.1. Lineage (GTDB taxonomy): Bacteria > Bacillota > Clostridia > Oscillospirales > CAG-272 > UBA4717. The sequence goes on along the minus strand of DHJP01000040.1, from coordinate 4,525 downwards.
CGGTCGATCACACAGAAGATGAGGCCGCCGACGAATAGCCTCGTGCGCTCAGAACGTTAAAACGATATCAAAATCACGCGAGCAGGTAACACGGAAATTCCGCTCTCCAATGGGTCGGCTACGCCGACATATCGTATATTATGTCAAAACCTACCTGGACCGAAGCACAGAAAAACGCAATAGATCTGCGCGGCAGGACACTGCTCGTATCCGCCGCGGCAGGCTCCGGCAAGACCGCCGTGCTTACCGAGCGCATAATCGGACGGCTTGACGACGTTGATTCCCCGCTTGATCTTTCACGTCTTTTGGCGGTCACTTTCACCAAAGCGGCTGCAAGCGAACTTAAGACTCGACTTTCGCGCGCTATCTCTGAGCGGCTTGCCGCCTCGCCGCGCGACCGCCGTCTTACCTCGCAGTTGCTTTTGCTTGACAGTGCGAAGATCTGCACTATTCACAGCTTCTGTCTTGACCTTGTGAAAAAGCATCTGCGCGAACTCGGACTGCCGACCGGAATGAGCGTCGGCGACGATACCGAGATCAAGCTGATGCGCCGTGACCTGCTTGATGAGCTTGTTGACGCCTACTACGCCGGCAACTTTAAGGAAGGCTTCGAGCTTGAGGGATTTGCGGAGTTTATGGACAACTTTTCACTCAGCAAAAACGATTCTGATACGCTTGAATTGTTTCTGAAGCTTTACGATAAGCTGATGTGTATGCCTGACGGTTTGAAATTTCTCGCGGACTCCGCTGCGGCGCTTGAAGCCGACGCCGACAAGCCGTTTTTTGAGACCCGTCACGGCAGACTGCTTGCCGCACAATGCGCCGACTTTCTTGAATTTATCGCGGTCTCATATGACAGCTTTCTCAAAGAGTGCGACGATGACACCGTGCGTGAACGGTATCTGCCTGTGATATGCGAAGAGCGCGACTTTGCGCAAAGCGTATGTGCGTTGCTGCGCGAGTCGAAGTCCGACGCGGCGGCAAAGCTCGTGAACGCCTTTGAATTCGCAAGACTTCCCTCTCTGCCTCGCGGATATTGCTCCGAGCTTGCCGAAAGATTCAAACTCATGCGCACCGACTTCAAAAAAGGCTGTCAAAGCTATCTTTATCCGATATTTGAAACGATCGTCTTACCAGAATCCGAGCACAGATCGGCAGAGCTGATACGAAAGCTTTACGTCCTGCTCTGTGCGTTCGACTCCGAGTTTGCCGCGGCAAAGCGAAAGCTCTGCAAACTTGATTTCACCGATATAGAGCGGTTCACTCACCGATTGCTTGTCGAAAACGGCGAGCCGAGCAGACTTGCACGCGAACTCGCCGAAGATTTTGACGAGATATACATAGACGAATACCAGGATACAAACTCGGTGCAGGATGAGATATTTTCATCGCTTGCAAAAAACAACCGCTTTATGGTCGGCGATATAAAGCAGAGCATTTACGGCTTCCGCGGTGCCGCACCCGAAAATTTTGCGCGCTACCGTGACAGCTTCCCTCCGTACAAAAACGGCGACTCCGAGCCTGCGTCCACAGTCTTTTTACAGAATAATTTCCGTTGCGACCGCTCGGTGACCGAGCTTTGCAACCGCATTTTCGGCTGTATCTTCAGAAACAACTCAGGGCGCGTCAAATACTTTGAATCGGACGATCTTGTATGCTCCAAATCAGGCGGAGAGGAAAATTGCGTAAAGCCCAAAATAGTTCTTGCCGCCGCAGGCAATGAAAAACTAATGAACGAAGCCGACTATACCGCCGATGAGATCCGCCGTTTGATCGACTTCGGCAAAAAGAAAAACGGCGAGCCGATACGTCCCTCGGATATCGCCGTGCTTGTCCGTTCAAACGCGGCGGCGCTGCCGCTTGAAAAAGCGCTTCGCGAACGGTCTGTGCCGACGGCGGGCAGTTTTGAGAACGGATTTTTTGAAAAGCCAGAGATCATTCTCATGATGGCGCTTTTGAACGTAATAGATAATCCGACGCGCGACATATATCTTGCCGGAGTGCTGCGCAGTCCGATATACAACTTCACGCTTGACGAGCTTGCAGTCATACGCGCCGCCTCGGATGCCCCCTCGCTTTATGAAGCGCTTATCGAATATACCGATAATAATGATTTTGGAAAAGGACGCCGCTTTTTAAGCGAGCTTGCAGCCTTCAGATTCAGCGCGTCGGGTATGCCGACCGACCGTCTTCTGCATGAAATATTCCGAAAAACTCACATCTTTTCGATCATCGCGGCATCCGACTCAGACGACGTTGCAAAAGATAATCTGAGACTGCTATATAAATACGCGCGCGACTTTGAATCAGGCTCATATAAAGGCCTTTTCGGCTTCATACGCTATATTGACGATATAATAAAGCGCGGTGCCAAGCTTGTATTTGAAAATTCGGAGACAAAAGATGCCGTTAACATAATGACCGTGCATCACTCCAAAGGACTTGAATTTCCCGTCGTTTTCCTGTATCACGCAAATAAGCTGCCGAATACCGCAGGCGACAAAAGCGCGGCAGTATTGATCGACCCCGATGCCGGTGTTTCGATCGACCTTTGCGACAGGCAGAGACTTTCAAGACTCGTAACATATCACCGCCGTGCGCTTGAGCGCGCCATGGATGAAAAATATTTTGATGAGGAGATGCGGGTCTTGTATGTTGCGCTCACGCGTGCGCGCGAGCGGCTTTACATAACCGCAGAATATGCCGACCCCGAGCGCGAATATGACAAAACAGTCAAGCTCTCCCGCTCGCTCTGCCGCTTTACGGTCATGCGCCGCAACAGTTTTATGACGCTTGCGCTTGCCGCGCTTATGAGCGACCCGGATTTTACGGATTACGACCTGATATTCCCTGAAAAAGGCGCGCCCGAAACCGATCTGAGCCCTGCCCAGACCGACTGTGAAAAGTGCGACGCCGCTCCGCCCGATATCGACTTGCTGATATCACAGGTAAACTATGTTTATCCGCACGCCGCCGCTTGCGGACTGCCTTCAAAATTGACCGTTTCAAAACTTTATCCCGAGATACTTGACGAAGCCTCGGATACCGACTATACGTCGGATATGAGCGAGGCGCTTGAACAGTTAACCGGACGCATCACGGCGATAAAGCCGAAATTTGCCTCCGATGCCGAGAAAGCAAACGCTGCCGCGCGCGGTACTGCTACCCATCTGTTCATGCAGTTCTGCGATTATTCAAGAGCCGAGCGCGATATTGAAGCAGAGCTTGCACGATTGCTTTCGGAGCGGTTTATCGACCCTAAAAATGCAGAGCTTGCCGACACATCAAAGCTTTCACGCTTCTTTGAAAGCAAACTTTATCTTGAAAACATCAAAAAAAGTCCTCACGTATTCCGCGAATACCGTTTCAACATGGCGTTGCCGGCGTCGGAATTCACGTCAAGCTCCGGGCTTGCCGCCGCGCTTGCGGATGAGTCGCTGTTCGTGCAGGGCGTTATCGACTGCTTCTTTGAAAATCCCGACGGTACATTTACGGTGATCGACTATAAGACCGACAAAATACCGCGTGAACTTTACGGAAACGAAACGGCTTTTCGCAGTCTGCTTTGCGAGCGGCACAGCCGTCAGCTCGGATATTATGCGCGCGCGGTTGAACAGATCACGCGCAAGCCGGTCACCCGAGTCGCGCTTTATTCCTTTGACCTTTCGGATACGGTCGAGCTTGACCTTCCCGAAAAAACGTAAATAGATACTCAGAATCGCAAAAGCACCGTTCGACAAAAGCTTCGCGCCGCTGCCGAATGAATATCCGCACGAATGCCTAAGCACCCCTGCCGTCCGTCGGCAGGGGTGCTTTTCGTCGCTCATTCGTGATTTGCTTCGCCGCTTACAGTACCCTCATCATTGATCTTTTCATATACGATACCGTGTTTTTCGTCAAGCACCGCTTTTACTTTGTCCCCCGGTCTTATGCTTTGGGCAAGCAATGCGTTTGAAAAGCTGTCCTCCACGCTGCGCGTAATGGCGCGGCGCAACGGTCTTGCTCCGTACACCGGGTCATAGCCTTCATTTGCTAACTCGCGCACCACCGCGTCGTCAAATTCCGCGGAAATGCCGAGAGCCGCGATCCGAGCTTTAAGTCCGTCAAGCATTATCCGTGTGATTTTTTCAATGTCCTCTCGCGAAAGCTTTTCAAATACCACTATATCGTCGATCCGGTTCAGAAATTCGGGGCGGAAAGTCTCCCTAAGTTTCTTTGTTACCGCCGCGTGGACTTCGCGTCCGTTCTGTTCGGAATTTTTTCCGAAACCGAGCGTGTTTTTTTCAGTAAACATCGACGCCCCGAGGTTTGATGTCATAATTATTATCGTATTTTTGAAATCAACCGTTCTGCCCTGACTGTCTGTCAGAATACCGTCATCAAGAAGCTGAAGCATAAGATTGAACACATCGGGATGCGCTTTCTCTATTTCATCGAACAGCACTACCGAATAAGGCTTGCTTCTCACTCGGTCGGTGAGTTGTCCGCCCTCATCGTATCCGACGTATCCGGGAGGCGAACCGAT
>DHJP01000095.1:19951-38603 GCA_002404395.1 Clostridiales bacterium UBA4717 | reverse complement strand
CCGCCGCACGCGGTGAGCGTGAGACGGCGGTTTTTGCTTTCATAAACGAAGTTTTTGGCTTCTTCAAGATCGCTGAAAAACGCAATGTATGCGATGTCAAGATCCCCGGGCACCAAGGTCGTATTTTGTCTGCCTGCGGTACGTATCTGGAACTGTGCCAACGGACTTTCGGTAAAGTTGTTTGCGAAGATAGGCGAGGTCGTGTTCAAACTCTCATTACCGCCGCTCCAATTGGCGGTACCGTCTGACTTTTTCGCAAGATCATAAATGAGCGTGTTGAAATTTCCGTCATTGACCATCGTGAAGTTTTCACCGCCCCACGCTCTTGCTTCCTGAGTGTTTTCAATGTTTATGTCAAGCGAATTGGTATACTCTTTTGTTCTGTAGCAAAGCTTCATATACGGAAAATCGCTTGAAGAATAGCCTTCGGGATATTTGTTCGTGTCAAGCAGCATATAAAATCTCGAACCGTCATTCGCCGTCACTGCCGCCGGAACATTATAGTTTATATGAGCCGGAACGCCGTCTTTGGCTTCAACTTTTGTTGCAATGATAGCGCTTCCTCCGTTCTTACCCGAAAGTCCGCTTTCGGGCGTAAAGAGGACATAGCTCGGGAAGAAGCTTGCGTCAAGCGTTATATCGTCGCAGACCGTAAACTCAAGGACGGTATTATCGCTGAGCTTTGCGCCGGCGGCATACCAACCGAGGAACGGAGAGTTACCCTTTACAATTGCCGTAAGAGTTATATTTTTATTGACCTGAACGTTTGCGGTAAAGTCTTCGGTGTATACTGTTCCGTTGTACTCCACCTTACCGAACTCGCCGACGTTTACCTTTACCTTATATGAGATACTTGAATCGTAAGCGCAAACTTTGCACTTTCCGTTTTCATCAAAATCATGCGCCGCCTTTTCGCCCTCAGTCACCGAGCAGCGTTCGCACTCAAGATAATGATGATCCTTGTCGTAATTGTATGCAAAGCTGTGGCTGTCGTACGCCTGAGCCGACCTGCCGCACTCTTCGCATTTCGGCAGATAAACCGTACAGTCGCTTCGCTTAAGCGTAAGCGTCGGGATCATGGCAAAGCCGCCCGAAACCTTGATCTCGCTCTCGACTGTCGTATAACCGCGCTTCTGCACGCTTATCTTATAAGTTCCGTCGGGTGCGGAGAAAGAGTAGCTTAAGAGCGTGTTTCCGTTGTCCGTACCTACAAGCGCCGCGTCATATTCTCTGACGATCGCCTTGGTGTCGCCGTTTTCGGAAAGCACTATGCTTGCACTGCAGTCGCAGGCATATGAAGTCTCATAGCTCGGCGCGCCGACAACAATGAGTTTTCCGCTTATGTTGGCATTGCCGTCAAGTTCACCGCCGAGGTACGGCGAGACAATGACCCGATTAAGCTTGATCGAAGAGGAAGTCGAAGCACGGTTTCTTGACAGGCGTATCTTGTGCTTACCGCGTGTAAGTACCATGACCAGCGTTTCGGTATGCACCATATCGCTCTTGGTCGATTTGACCTTGACACTTGCAAGCGGCTCTCCGTCAAGCTCCACGTCAACTATGCCATTGCCCGAATTGTAGTATGCCAAAAGATCAAGCGTATATTTGCCGGCATCAAGCGCGTCTATATAGTAGTCTGCAAAGATTCTTCTGTCCGGATAATCCGCACTGCCTCCGACTTCTGCGGCAAGCGGTGCGTATACATCAAGCTTGTTCGCAGTCGTCACAATGAACGCCCATGACTGCGCCTGGACCCAATTGCCGTCAGCGTCCTGTCCGGTGTGGTTATCGTTCATAAAGTTGAAGTTCTTAGCGTGTATCACCGCAGACTTTTCGGCACTCACTTCATTGAAGTTTGCGGCGTTTTTCATAGAGTTGGTGGAAAGGATCGCAGTAAGCAGGCTCTTTGCATTATGCTTTAAGTCGCTTCGCTTAATCGTGCCGTCTGCAAGTGCATCCACAAAGGCGTTGATATCGCCCTTGGGCATTTTAAGATTGTTTCCTGCGAGCACTTCCTTGAGATGATTTGAATCGTTTGCCCAGTCGGTCATTACTACGCCGTCAAAGCCCCACTCGTTTCTGAGTATTCCGGTGAGCAGGTCATAGCTTTCGGCAACCTCAACACCGTTTACCTTGTTGTAGGAACTCATGAGATACTTTGTATCGGTCAGCTTGACCATTATCCTGAAGCCTTCAAGATAGATTTCACGCATCGCCCTCTCGGAAACGCGGCTGTCGCTTATGCCTCGTGAGATCTCGGTGTTATTGAGCGCAAAATGCTTCGGAACCGCGCTCACACCCTCGTCCTTTGCACCGAGTATTACCATTGAAGCGGAAATACCGGTCACGAGCGGATCCTCGGAAAAATACTCAAAGTTACGTCCGCAGAGCGGATTTCTATGAATGTTCATACCGGGCGAGAGCCAGCCGTCATTGTTGGTCGCCATGCCGTCTCTGCCGGCGATTCGTCCTACCTCGCGTATAAGCTCGGTATTCCAAGTGCACGCAAGCAAGGTTGCGTTAGGTAAGCAGGTCGCACCGATATCGGGTTCAAGTCTCAGTCCCGAACCGCCGTCCGCTACAGTTACCTGAGGTATTTCATACTCCACAAGCCGTCCGAAAGACGCCGCGCTTCGCGATACGGTGCCTGCACTTCCTCCGGCAAGCTTTATGAGATCAAGGTTTGTCATGCTCGCAATGAACTCGTCAAGTGTAATTTTGCCGTTATACACGTCGATAAGCGAGAGAGGCGTTTCGGTTTCGGCATACGACAAGTCGTTGTCGACAATCTCACTGTCATCTCCGCTGTCATCGCCGCCTTCATAGCCTTTAAATATAAAAGCGTCAAAATTCGGAGCGTCGCTTTCGCCGGTTACACGGAAGATAACTTCTCCTGCAGGAAGCGTTACAGTGATCGGATCCGATTCACCGACAGTGTTCCAATATGCGTTGCCCTCTGAACCCTCCGGCGAAGTTTTCGCAAGCGTATAGGCGTCAACTTCAAGCTCTGTTCCGTTCGCGCTGAATTTATAAGGCGAAATATAAGTGTTTGTTGCCGAATATGAAAGCACCATACTGTACTTTCCTGCTTTCGGAACCGACAGCTTATATTCGGTCCACTTGCCGCCGAAGCTCGTCAGATTCATTGAGCCGTTTGAATTAGTTTCAAAATTACCGGTGTAATTATCCTTGATATTATAATAATTTTCAGCTTCGATCTTTGTGTCACCGCTCTCGTTTATCTCAACGCAGTCGGTCTTGAATATCAGTGCATCGAGGTTCGGAGTGTTAGCTGTAACACCGGTTATGCGGAACGTGACGATCCCCTCGGGAAGCGTGAGTCTGAACGGCTGCGATTCAGCAACGGTATTATATGCAGGCACGCCCGTAACTCCGTCCGGCTTGGTATTCTTGAGCGTATAGGTCCCGACCTCAATAGCCTCACCGTTTGCACTGAACGTATACGGATCTGTAAAGTTTCCATTCGCCGCATACGAAAATACCAGACGGTATTCGCCCGCTTTCGGAACCGACAGTTTATATTCGACCCATTTCCCGCCTTTTAATGCCGAGAGATTTTTGGAGCCGTTTGACGCGTCTTCAAGATTTATTTTGTTGACGTTGTATTCCGGATGGCAAGTAAAATAATCTTCAGCTTCGATCTTTGTATCCTTGGTCTCTGAAATTTCAACATAATCGACCGCCGCACCGGCTCTGAATATCAGCGCGTCAAGGTTAGGCGCGCTTCCCGGCGCGGTTATGCGGAATTTAACGATTCCCGCAGGCAAAGTTACCGTGATCGGATCGGATTCGGCAACGGTATTGTAAACCTCCTTATCGGTCGTAGCACCTGCCGGCGTGGTTTTTTCAAGCGTATAAGCATCCGGCGTAAGATCTGTTCCGTTTACGCTGAACACATACGGAGAGTCGAAACCGCTTGTCGCCGCATACGAGAGCACGAGACTGTAGTCTCCCGTCTTCGGGACCGACAGTATATATTCGACCCATTTCCCGTCGTTAAAACTTGAAAGATTCTTGGAATCGTTTGATGCGTCCTCTAAATTACCGTTATATCCGTCGCTGATATTATTATAGGCTTCGGCTTCTATTTTTGTATCTTTGGTCTCGCTGAGTTCGGTGAAGCTTGATTCAAATATCAGTGCGTCAAGGTTAGGAGCGCCGCCGGGTGCGGTTACGCGGAAAGTAACGATTCCCGCGGGCAGAGTCAGCGTAATTGCCTGAGATTCGGCGACCGTATTATAAATTTCGGTTACGGTCGAAGCGCCTGCCGGCTTGGTATCCGGGAGAGAGTAGCTGCTTACTTTGATCAGCTCTCCGTTTGCACTGAACGTATACGGTGAAGTAAAGTTTCCGTTTGCCGCATACGACAATATAAGTCGGTATTCTCCCTCCATCGGGACCGACAGCAGATACTCGGTCCACTTTCCGTAGTTGAAGCTCGAAAGATTTTTGGAGCCGTTTGAATTAGTTTCCAAATTTATGCCGTTGACATTGTATCCGGCAGCACACGCAACATAATCTTCGGCTTCCACTTTTACTCTTGCCGCACTTCCGAGGATATTGTTTTCCATCGGTCGGAGTTCAAGATAGTCAAGCTCAAGCGCCGTATCGGTGGTGCTGACAAGCTTTATCGTATTTTTACCGTCTGCAAGACTCAGCACCGCATATCCGAATTCGGTATATACGTGCTCGCCCTCCGCACAGGTGTTTTTAACTACAGCGCTTACGGTTACTTCCGTACCGTTAAGATATACCTTGAACGGAGCGGTGAACGCTTCGCCGGGATTTGACACAGCAAGCGTAAGCATGACCGGGGTCGCCTTGTCGGGAGTAACATCATACTCTATGCTCTTTCCGGTCGTCAGTCCGGTAAGGTATTTAAGGTTGTCAAGCTCGCCGCCGAAAAGCGTTACCGTTTCTATTCCTTCGTCATAACGCTGTGCGTTTTCGGCTTCGATCACAACCTTCGTTTTTGTCGTGTCTATCTGAAATGATCCGCCGTCATCAACTCCGGCAGTCTGTAAGCTTTCCCATGTGCCGTCCGCAAGCAGCCGCTTTTCGAGATGCTTCGGCGCAGCAAGGCTCGTAAGCTGTTCGGTCACTATAAGCTCAGGCACATTATATGTGCCTTTAACGCCGCGCGCTCCCGCATTTTTTACTGAATTGCCTACATAAATGTTATAGTCGCCGGCTTCAAGCACATATGCGGACTTATGCCCTGTCTTCCCGAGGTCATCAAACGCCGCCATATCGTTGATAAGGAATTCCATAGTAAGCACCTGACTTGCGCCGGGAGCCAAAAGGTCGGTTTTAGAATATGCGCAAAGCTCGCGCGCCGCCTTTCCGAGCTTACCCTGCGGTGCCGAGAAATAAACCTGCACCACCTCTTTGCCGGCAACCGAGCCGGTATTTTTGACGGTGGCTTCAACCGTGATCGTGGTGCCGTCGTTTGTAACGCGGTCGTTTGATATTTCAAACGTAGTGTACGAGAGACCGTATCCGAACTCATAGTTTACCTTTGTATATTCGGGATCAAAGGTCTCAAAGTAACGATATCCGTTGAATATATCCTCGCTGTAATTCTGGATCGAGCTGACGCGATAGAAGTCTGCTGACGGATAATCGTCATAGGAGCTTGCAAAAGTATCCACAAGCTTACCCGAAGGGTTAACGTCGCCGAGCAGAATATCGGCGATCGCATACGCGCCCTCCGTACCGGGCAGCCACGCCATAAGCACAGCGTCCAGATCGTCATAATCCTTAAAGAAAGAGGTATCTATCGAGACGCTCGTATTGAGTATCAGAATAAATTTCTCAAAACCCGCGTCGTTGATAAGCTTCAGGTTTGCGGCTTCAATATCGCTTATGTAATAATCGCCCTTTATCGCTTTTCTGTCCGTTCCCTCGCCCTGAATACGGCTTATGGTATATATTACGGTATCGGAAACCGCTCTTGCCGCAGCCACGTCCGCTTCGGTCAGCGCCACATCCTCCATATTGACTGCCTGTTGGTTTGCGGCATGATAGGGATCGGGAGCCGCCTCTGCAAGCTTTTCAGCCCAATATGTATAATACATATCAAGGAAAGCGGTATTAAGCTCTATCCTTCCCTGTTCAGCCGCCGCTTTCATCGAATCCACAAGGTCGGGCTTGTATGCAGTAAAGCTCGCTCCCGAGCCGGTACCGCCCTCAACAAAGTTATACTGTCCCACACCGAAAAGCGTAACCTTTTCGCCGCCGTCAAACGGAAGCGCGCCGTTGTTTTCGAGCAAGACCATACCTTCTCCCGCCGCTTCTCTGGCGATCGAATAATTTCTGCGTATCGTTTCGGTACGCAGTCCGTATTCACCGTCTGCCACGCTGTTTGCGAGAATGGCTCCGCCGCTCTCACCTTCAGCCGCTGCGACCGGAAATGCGGCAAGCAGCATCAGAGCCGACAGCAAAAGACACAAAAACTTTTTCATTTTTCCTCTTTCCTCTCCCCGTAACGGTTGAAAAATTATAAACTTACATTTTAATTATATATCCCATACCCCCATTTTCAAATGTCAGATTTTTTGATTATAATGGTCAGATTTAACAAAACACTCTTGCTTTTGCCGTCAAATTATGGTATGCTTATACTGCAGTTGCTTTGTTTAAGCAATCTGCGGCACAAAAATGAGCAAACATTTATGAGTCGGCTTCGCCGACACGGAAGCAATCATGTCCGAGTTTTATGTAATGACCGAAAAAGACGATCTTAATTACGAAAAGACCAACAAACATTGGCTTACCGTAAGTCTTTGCGATATAAACAAATACGGACTTGCTTATACGGAGGATATGATCATCGATCGCCCGAACGGCCGCCCCGATTACCTGATCATGCTGATCGTGCGCGGCAAAATGGAAGTTCTGATAGATCAAAAACTGCAACCGGTGACCGTAGGTGATATAATCTACATAGCGCCGTATACACCCCAACGGTTTGTCAGATTTTACAAGGACAAAGCCGAACACTATTTCGTTCATTTTATCGGTTACGCAGTTCCCGAAATACTTGAGGACATCGGGCTTACCGAAAGCGGAATATATCATACCGACAGGCTTGAGTTGCTGAGCGAAGCTTTTCAGAAGATCATGATCGCAATGGTGCAGAAAAAACAGCCAATGTATATAAACTCACTGTTTTTACGTCTGCTGTCGCATCTTCATATCGAACGCAGCAGGGAAGCCGGGTTTGCCACCTCCCGCGTCTCTCCCGCCGTAATGCAGTTGCTTTGGGATTATAAGCTTTCAAAAAGCATGAATTACTACGCCTCGCTCTGCAATATGACCTTAGCTAATTTTTCTGTGACCTTCAAGCGCGAACTCGGTGTTTCACCGCTTAAATTCAGAGAAAACGTGAGACTCGAAAATGCAAAGCAGTTGCTTTCGGAAAGCTGTCTTACGGTAAAAGAGGTCGCAAACGCCGTAGGCTACGAGGATCCGTATGCTTTTTCAAAGTTTTTCAAAAGAAATACCGGCATATCTCCGAGTCAATACCGACTGAAAGAAGCAAAAGTTGAACAACGCGGCCAATAAAAAACGGTATATTGAACGCCTGCACGCCGCTTTGCACAAATATAATGTTCTGTCCCGGAAAGTAAGATCCGCCGCAGTCTCTGTCTGCGGCGGATCTTGTTGATATTTAGGCACAAGACAAAGCGCAGATACAGCTTCGATATTCAATCCGGCATCGAAAGGTCGATTATCGCGCTCTTGCTTATATGCTCTTTAGTTTCCTTATCATAAACGGTCTGCGCCGTGTTTTTCTGCAAAAATTTTGTAAGCTCATACATATCGAGCCAAATCTGATTCCATCCGTCCTTTTGCGACGTATCGAATATGATCTGCAAACCGAAATGAAGATGCGGCGTATCTATATTGTTGGTATCCTCGCGTCTGCTGTAACCGGTCATACCCAGATACCCGATCACCTCGCCTGCCTGCACAAGCTTTCCCTCATATATATCGTTATACGGATGTCCCTTGCGCAGATGCGCATAGTAGTAATATCGCTTGCCGTCAAACGATCTTATACCGATCCTCCACCCGCCGTACATATTCCAACCGCACGCCTCAACATATCCGCTCTCCACCGCAATTATCGGAGTACCGACACTGCCCATCATGTCATGCCCCAAATGCGGACGTTTGTATCCGTAGCTGCGTGCCGCGCCGAAATCATCAAAGTGGCTGTACCCGTATCCGGATGCAATGGGGGAAAACACTTTTAACCCGTACTTTTTTTCATAATACAGCCCTGTGGTCTCATAATCCGACGGCACGGCAAACTCACCGACAAAGCCGCCGAGCACCGCCTGATATGCTTCCGAATAATATTTGTATGTTTTAAGGCTTGCGGTAATCGCTTCGGGACTCTCTCCCGAAGCAAGACGGTCGGAAAAAGCAATAAGGTCGGTACGCTTATAGTTTTTGAAGTTCCCGCCGTATTTCGTCGCAAGAAGCGAAAGCAAGGTGATATAATTTACGTGTCCTTCATTACCGTAGCTGTCAATATCGGCTTTGATCGCATCGGTCAGCGCCTCCTTTGTGGCCGTAAAATCGATCCACTTGATATATGTATCACCGTTTGCCGCCACCGCCGTTTCTTTTATGTCGGCAGGCAGTGCCGAGGACATAAAGACCAACAAACTCAAAACACAAACGTACACGCTCTGCACTATACGCCGAGTCCTTAATTTCATGCATACACCCCGCTTTTCATATCAATCTCCATGCCGCCGCAGGCGGCTCAAAAATCAACGTGGATTTTAGTGTCGGCAACACAAAATTTGTTCGTGAAATTTGAGATCTCACTCTAATGGAGACAATACTTTCACGATATATATATCGGTATTATCACCGTAAAATTACGGTCGCCGAACGCGCAAATGTAAACATTTTGTAAAATAAATCAGATCTGTCTGACCGACACAGACACCGAAAAGCCCTTAAATAACAGTTGACAAGTCGGAATGTATATTATATAATATAGCTATAATCAAAATATAATGGGTAAGTGCAGGCAATGACCGATTCACAGATCGGCTGTGCCGCAATAAGGAGAGCACGAAAGTACGATCTCCGCCAAGCGAAACTTTAAGTTCCGCGCGCAAATTTCCGCATTTATTTTTTGAGCCGCCTACGGCGGCATTAGGAGTATTATGAACAGACATGAAGCAAGAGAAGCGGCTTTAGGCGTAATCTTTGAAAAATCTTTTCAGGCAGATGAGCCGGTAGAAAAGCTCTATGACACTGCAATCGTCGAGCGCGAGCTTGAAGAAGACGAATATACCCGACGCGTCTCAGACGGCGTTTTTGAAAACCTTGACAGGATCGACGCAATAATCGAAGGCAACTCAAAAGGCTGGAAGCTCGGCAGAATGTCAAAGGTATCGCTTGCCATTATGCGGCTGTGCGTTTACGAATTGCTGTTTGAGGAACAGATCCCCACAAGCGTCTCGCTCAACGAAGCCGTAGAGCTTGCAAAAAAATTCGACCATGACGATGCTCCGGCATTTATAAACGGCGTGCTCAACGCGGCGGCAAAAACGCTCCCCGCCAAAGACTGTGATGCAAAGTAATCCGCAAAGCGTCGTAATCGGTATTGACACAAGCAACTATACCACCTCTGCGGCGGTATACGACCTTGAAAGTCGGAAAATTATCGCCAACCTGAAGCTTCCGCTCAGAGTATCAAAGGGCGAGCGCGGACTCAGGCAGAGCGATGCCGTGTTTGCGCACGTTAAAAATCTTCCCGAAATAGCCTCGCGCCTTCGCGAATATTATACATACAGTTCCCTTTGTGCGGTCGGCTGTTCGGTCTCTCCGCGCAGAGCCGACGACTCATATATGCCCTGTTTTCTGACCGGCAAAGCCGCAGTGGAAATGCTTGCCTCGGGCGGAGTACCGATCTATGAGTTTTCGCATCAGGAGGGGCATATAGAAGCGGCGCTCAGACACACGGACTCGCATGAGCTTGACGACTGTGAAGAATTTATCGCCTTTCACGTTTCGGGCGGTACTACCGAAGTGCTTCACGTCAAAAAAGACGAACCGCGCTATATAATCAAAAAGCTCGGCGGAACGCTTGACATCAGCGCCGGTCAGCTCATTGACCGCACCGGGGTGCTTTGCGGACTTGAATTTCCCTGCGGTCCCGCGCTTGAGCGGCTTGCCGACGAATACCTTAAGTCGGGAGAAAAATCAGATCTGAGGCTTAAGCCCTCTCATAACGATATCGGAATAAATATATCCGGAGCCGAAAACAAGGTCGCCGACGCGCTCCGCGCAGGTCATCCGACCGGTGAAGTCGCGCTGTTTGTCGAAAACTTCATTGCCGACAATCTGATCTTACTCACAAAGCTTGCGCATGAACGGCTCGGAAAGCTCCCGATCCTGTTTGCGGGAGGTGTGATGAGCAACAAATACATAAAAAGACGCATATCCGAAAAATTCGACGCCGCTTTTGCTCCGAGCGAATATTCAAGCGACAACGCCTGCGGTATCGCGATGCTTGCCGCGCGCAGTCTCGCGTTTTCAGGCTTTGGCGCCGACACGGAAAAGAGGTAAAAATGGAATCGCCGACACCTCAGAACGAAGAAAGAAAAATACTGACGGTCACTCAGATAAACGAATACGTAAAGCTGTTACTTGACCGCGACCCGATTCTCGGCGCGATTTATGTCAAAGGCGAAATTTCAAATTTTGTTGACCACCGCACCGGTCACTACTACTTTACCCTGAAGGACGAGGGGGGCGCTTTGCGCTCGGTAATGTTCAAATCAAGCAATGCAAAGTTGAAATTTCTGCCCGAAAACGGAATGAAAGTCATCGTACACGGCAGGATCTCCGGATTTGTACGCGGCGGCGACTATCAGCTTTACGCTGACGATATGGAACCGGACGGCATCGGAAGTCTGTATATACAATACGAACAGCTTAAAAAGAAACTCGAAGCCGAAGGGCTATTTGCCGCGTCCCGCAAAAAGCCTCTCCCGAAAATACCCGGCAGAGTCGGAATAATCACCTCCCCCACAGGCGCCGCGATCAGGGACATGATAAACGTAACCGGACGGAGATTCCCGTTTGCCGAGCTTGTGCTTTACCCCTCGCTGGTTCAGGGTGACGGCGCACCGGCTCAGCTTATCGCCGGTATTGAATATATGAACCGAAATTCTGCGGCGGATGTAATAATAATCGGCAGAGGCGGCGGCTCGATAGAAGATCTGTGGGCGTTCAATGACGAAGCGCTCGCACGCACGGTCGCGGCAAGCAAAATACCGATAATTTCGGCGGTCGGTCACGAAACCGACTTTACCATATGCGACTTCGTCGCCGACAAGCGGGCCCCCACCCCTTCGGCGGCTGCCGAGCTTGCCGTCCCCGAAACCGAGGAGCTTAAGCGCAAATTCGCAAATGTCATTGGGCGCATGGAGCTTTCGCTCACAAAACAAAACGAGGCACTGAGACGGAGACTTGACGCCGCCGCCAAAAGCCGCGCGCTTACCCATCCCGAACACTTTATTGATGACAAACGTATGCAACTGCTTGCCGCATCCGAAAGGCTTGACTTTGTTTTTTCACGCACCTTTGAACGAAAACAGCAGACGTTTGCGCGGATCACCGCGAAGCTTGAGTCGTTGAATCCGATGGCGGTGATCTCAAGAGGATATTCAGCCGTATTCAAAGCCGACGGCACTCTAGTAAAAAGTATAAAACAGCTGAAAAAGGGAGATCTGTTTTCCTTACGCACCTCCGACGGCGACATTACGGGAGAGGTCGTTTCCACCCAAGAAAGGAGCAACTGATGGAACAAAACAACGATACCAAAACCTTTGAGCAGGCGCTTGCAAGACTTGAAGAAATAGTTGCCGCGCTCGACAGCGGCTCCGCGCCGCTTGACGATTCGCTTGCCCTGTTTGAAGAAGGCGCGTCGCTTGTAAGGCTTTGCTCAAACAAGCTTGATAATGCCAAACAGCGCATAAAGGTTCTGACTCAAGAAACCGACGATAGCGCGAAAGTATAATTTCCGCGATGCGGACACGTAAATTCCCGTTTGTTTTTTGAGTCGGATGTGCCGACATAGGGTTAGTATAACCAAAATGGATTTCGACCGAAAGAAAGCGAAATAAAAATGACAATAGCCGAAAATATACAAAAGACAGCAACAGAATTTGAAGAAGTCTTCGGAAAGCTCTTTGAGTTTGAAGATGACGACCTTTCGCCGGTAAGCGACGCCATGAAGTACAGCGCGCTGAGCGGCGGAAAACGCATACGGCCGTTCATTCTTGTGTCGGTCTGCAAAATGTTCGGCGGAAAGCGCAGTATTGCGCTGAAGCTTGCCGCCGCGCTTGAATGTATACACACCTATTCGCTCATTCATGACGATCTGCCGTGCATGGATAACGACGATCTGCGTCGCGGCAAGCCCACCTGTCACAAGGCATACGGCGAGGAGTTTGCCCTGCTTGCCGGAGACGCACTTCTGACTTATGCGTTTGAACTCATCTCAGCAATTGACGAGTTGTCTCCCGAAGCACGGGTCGAATCGGTCAGAACGCTCTCCTCACTTGCCGGGATCCGCGGTATGGTAGGCGGTCAGACCCTTGATTTGAAGAGCGAGGGCAAGCCGATCTCGCTTGAAAAACTGCATAAGCTTCAGGCGCTCAAAACCGGCGCGCTGATGAAAGCCGCCGCCGCGCTCGGAGCGATCGCGGCGGGCGCCTCCGACAGCGCTCGGAGCAATGCCGAAAAATACGCCGAGGGGATCGGGCTGGCGTTTCAGATAACCGACGATATTCTTGATGTGACCTCCGACGAGCAAACGCTCGGCAAGCCTATCGGGAGCGACGCGGAAAATCAAAAAATCACATTTTTAAGTTTTATGTCAATAGACGAAGCACACGAATACGCAAAGAAGATCACCGAAAACGCCTGCGGGGTCATACGTTCGTATCCAGGCAGCGAAACGCTTACAGCGCTTGCCGAATATCTGCTTACAAGAATAAAATAAACTTTGAAAGAGGCAAAAAACAAATGAACCTTTTGCGCGACTTTGCCGCAAACCGCGTTTTACTCTGCTCTGTTGCGGCATGGTTTGCCGCTCAGCTTATAAAAATAATTATCAAAGCGGTTATTGAAAAAAAGCTTGATCTGTCGCTTATCATGTCCTCGGGCGGAATGCCCAGCTCCCACTCCGCGACCGTCTGCGCGCTTTGTGTTGCCGTTGCGAAGCTGTTCACCCTCTCTTCCCCCGAATTTGCAATAGCGTCGGTCTTTTCCTTTATCGTAATGTACGATGCCGCCGGAGTCAGACGAGCCGCCGGCGAGCACGCGAAAATAATCAATCGCATAGTGCAGGATATAGCCAAGGGAAACAATCAATACATGGAAAAAAATCTGAAAGAGCTTATCGGACACACACCGCTTCAAGTAAGCATGGGGGCGCTGCTCGGAGTAGCAGTCGGTCTGATATTTCCGGTGCTCTGACATGAGACTTGACAAATATCTTTTTGAACACGGCTATGCGGACAGCCGCAACCGCGCATCGGAGATGATCAAAAGCGGCAAGGTAAGTCTGAACGGCAAGCTCGCAGGCAAGACAGCGCTTGAAGTCACCGAAGCCGACGAGATCAAAATTTCGGACGATATACTGAAATACGTAAGCCGTGCCGCTTTGAAGCTTGCCGCTGCGCTTGAGCGCACCGGACTCGTGCTTGACGGCGCTACCGCCGCAGACCTCGGCGCATCAACCGGCGGATTTACCGAGGTCTTGCTTGAACACGGCGTAAAAAGGGTGCACGCAATAGATATCGGGCACGGTCAGCTCCACCCGAAACTTGCCGCCGACACGAGAGTTATCTCGCTTGAGGGAACCAATGCCCGCACGGTGACACCCGAGCTCATCGGGGGTAAAGCGGACATCGTTTGCGCGGATCTTTCGTTCATTTCACAGACTCTGGTCCACGAAGCAATATCCGCAATACTTAAAGAAGGCGGAATATTCATAGGACTTATCAAGCCCCAATTTGAAGCCGGCAGAGAGCACATCGGCAAGGGCGGGATCGTCAAAGACCGCAAGGTTCATATAAAGGTCATCGAAAATACGGTCGCCCGTGCCGCCGCGCACGGACTTTCCTGCTTTTATCTCGAAGTCTCGCCGATAACCGGCGGCGACGGAAACACCGAATTTCTTTCGGGCTATGTAAAGCACCGTGATACATATATTCCGTCGCGCAGCGAGATCGAATCCATTGTAAACGGAGGCGTATTGTTACGGAAAATATCGCACTGATCCCGAATCGGATCAAAGACGAATCGCTTGTATGCACCGAACGCGTTATCCGAAAGATCCTATCTTTCGGAAAAAAAATATATATGCCCGAAACTTTTCACGGGGATTTTGCTTCAATCGACAGCCTTGTTTTTTGCCCGTGCGAAGCGCTTTACGAAAAGGCGGACATAATCGTTGTGATCGGAGGCGACGGCTCAATAATCCGTGCTTCGGCTTCCGCCGCCGTACACGATCGTCCGATAATCGGAATAAATCTCGGGCGGCTCGGTTATCTTGCCGAGCTTGAGCTTGACGAGCTTGACCTGCTCAAAGCGGTCTTTGACGGCAACTATTCGCTCGAAAAAAGAATGATGCTTGCGTTTGAAACTTTAAAGCCGCAGCGCGTGGACTGCATACTTAACGATATCGTTCTTACAAGCCGCGGCAACACCCGTCGTGTAGTCGATCTTTCATTATATATTACCCTGCCGTACACAGACTCCGAAGTATATGCCGGCAGTTTCAGCGGAGACGGGATAATCGTATCCACGCCAACCGGCTCGACCGCATACGCGCTTGCAGCAGGCGGTCCTATCATAGCTCCCTCTTTAGACTGTATCGGCATAACCCCGATATGCACGCACTCTCTGACGGCAAGACCGATGCTTTTTTCCGCAGACACCCGACTCAGGCTTGAAAACACCGGCAGAACAGATGTAAATATATCCGCAGACGGCTTCGGAGAATACTCGCTTTGCCCCGGTGAAAGTATAAAGATCCAAAGATCCGAACACAAGGTTAATATGATCAGAGTGAGAAGGTCGTCGTTTTATGAGGTCTTAAGACGCAAGATGGCAGACCGTTAGACGTTGAAGCAAAGCCCGCTTTTGCAACGCAGAAGGCGGCACGATGTAAAAATTTCCGATAGCTATTTTGAGTCGGCTACGCCGACAGTGGAGACCGGTATGAAAAATTCAAGACAGGAAAAAATACTTGAGCTTATCTCCGAAAGGGAAATTGAAACGCAGGAGGAGCTGTCGGAGCTTTTAAGAAAAAGCGGATATAACGTAACCCAAGCCACGGTCTCGCGCGATATACGCGAGCTGCAGCTTGTAAAAACCGTCTCGCCGAACAAAACGGCGCACTATACGGTCGGAAAGTCCGATCACTCTTCAAATGACCGCTCGGTGCATCGCGAACTGCTCGGAAGCGCGCTTAAAAAGGTCGATTTTGCCGGGAATATTACCGTAGTAAAAACCCTCGCCGGTATGGCTCAGGGAATCGGCGCAGCGATAGACTCTATGCACCTTGACGGAATCGTCGGAAGCGTCGCAGGCGACGACACGCTGATAATAATTGCCAGAAGTGAAGCCGCCGCCGAAGCTTTGAAAAACGATATTGAAAAACTCGGTTAAGGAGTCCTTGAATATGCTATCCTTCCTTCATATTGAAAATGCCGCAGTCATAAAAAATCTTGACATCGGCTTTTCGGACGGCTTTACCGTATTCACCGGCGAAACCGGCTCGGGAAAATCCATAATTATAGATTGTATCTCACTTTTGAACGGTGCGCGCGGCTCAAAGGAACTGATACGCACGGGAGAGAGCAGTGCCAAGATCACCGGTCTGTTTGAGAATTTCGACGAACGCGATCTGCACGAGCTTGAACTGCTGGGCATAACTCCGGACGAAGACGGCACCATTGAGATAAGTCGGACGATATTCGTTGACGGCAGATCTCAAGCCAAAATCAACTCGCGCGCCGTTCAGGTCTCGCTTTTGCGCGATGCGTCGAAATATTTGCTCAACATTCATTCCCAGCATGAAAGCCAACTGCTGCTTGATACCGCGAGTCACATTCAATACCTAGATCTTTATACATTTAAAAATGCCGAAAGCGATGTGAAAAAGGCATACTCCGAGGCTTATGAAAGTTACCGCACACTTCGCGCGCAATTGCTGAAACTTGAAGCTGACGGGCGGGATCGCGAGCGTACAAGCGAACTGCTTTCCTACCAGCTTAAAGACATTGATTCCGTAAAGCCGAAGCCCGGCGAGGACATTGCGCTTGAGGAGCGCAGAAAGAAACTTCAAAATGCCGAAAAGCTTCAAAAAAGCACCGAATTCGTATATCGCGCGCTTTCGTATAATCCGAGCGGGCTTTGCGCCTGTGCCCTGCTTGACAAATCCGCCGCCGCACTGAACAAGATCTCCGACTGCGTCGAAGAGGCGGCGGTGCTCGCCGAGCGGCTTGAAAGTTTGCGCTATGAAATTGAGGACATCGGAGATCGTGCACATGAATTTATGCCGTCCGATATCGACGATGCGACCGCAGAGCTTGACCGCATAGAAGCACGGCTTGACGCGCTTTCTAAGCTGAAGCGGAAATACGGCGGCACTATTGATGAGGTATTAGCTTTCAGGAATGATATAAAAAAGCGCCTTGACTCGCTTGAGATGAACGAGGAAATGAGCGCGCAGAAAAAAGCCGAATGCAAGGCAGCCGAAGCGCGACTGAAAGCCGCGGCTGAAGCCCTGCATGAAGTGCGCACATCGGCTGCCCGCACTCTTGAAGCGGGAGTCATGGGGTCGCTTGAATACCTTGACATGAGCGGGGTACGCTTTGAAGTTTCGTTGAAAATGCAAGAAAACGCCGAAAACTATACCGAAAACGGTGCCGATACGGTGGAATTTTTGATCGCAACCGGACCGGGCGAAGACCTGAAGTCAATGGCACGCACCGCATCGGGCGGAGAACTTTCGAGAATAATGCTCGCATTAAAAAGCGAACTGCTCGGCTGTGACACCCGCAGAACCGTGATCTTTGATGAAATCGACACCGGTGTTTCGGGCAAAACAAGCGAAAAGATAGGACTGCTTCTGAAACGCCTCGCGCAAAGCTCTCAGGTATTGTCGATCACCCACTCGGCTCAGATCGCCGCGATTGCCGCAGAGCATATGTATATTTCAAAGTCGGAGCACAACGGCAGATATGAGACTGAGGTAAAACTGCTTGACTTTGAAGAACGCGTGCGCGAAACCGCACGTATAATCGGCGGCGTATCAATAAGCGAAAAACAGCTTGCCGCGGCACGCGAACTTGTACTATCCGCCGCAGGCAAAAAATGATCCCCTGCAAACTACACAGTACATACACATATATTACAATATGCACCGCCGACGGCGGAAACACGGGGTGAGAATAATGTTGACTTCAAAACTGTTGGCAGCAGCACAAAATGAACTTGATTTTTCGTTTATCGAAACTCCGCGGCTCTCAGAATACACGACCTTCCGAATCGGCGGTCCTGCCGCCTTTGCGGTGTTTCCGAACACCATATCCGCTTTTGCAGAGCTTATTAAACTTTTAAAAGCATATAACGAGCCGTACTGCGTGCTCGGAAACGGTTCAAATATTCTTTTTGCGGACAGCGGCTTCAAAGGTACGGTGATAATCACCTCACGCATGAACCGTATTTCATCGGACGGGGTTCGCATAACTGCCGAATGCGGAGCTTCGCTTATAAAGCTTGCGTGCTTTGCCGGAAAGCACTCCCTCTCAGGGCTTGAATTTGCTTACGGTATTCCCGGCTCGGTCGGCGGTGCGGTATATATGAACGCGGGAGCATACGGGGGAGAGATCTCCGAAGTGCTTGAATCCTGCCTCTGCTTTGACACCGCAAAGCTGACCGAAACAAAATTTGACCGTGATGAATGTGACTTTGGATATCGGAGCAGTCTGTTTATAAAAAATCCGGGGAGATATATACTTCTGCAAGCGACCTTTGCGCTTTCTTCGGGAAATGCAGACGAGATAAAAGCGGCTATGAACGACTATATGTCGCGCCGCCGCGAAAAACAGCCGCTTGAATATCCGAGTGCCGGCAGCGTTTTTAAAAGAGCCCCGGGATATTTTACCGCCAAGCTGATAGATGACGCCGGGCTCAAAGGCAAGCGCATAGGCGGAGCGCAGATCAGCGAAAAGCACGCGGGATTTATCGTTAACGTCGGAAACGCGACCGCAAAAGACGTTATAGCCTTGATAGCGCTCACAAAAGAGACTGTACTCGAGAAGTTCAATGTTGATATTGAATGCGAAATAAGGTTTCTCGGCGACTCCGAAAAGCAATAGCTTAAAGGAACCCTTGTCGGCGATGCCGACATAAAAATTACCGCTCATTGTATGAGCCGCCTACGGCGGCATGGAGCGCGAAACTTTCATCTCACACAAATGATGCTTCAAATTTCGCGCCTGTAATTTTTTGAAAGCGGGTCCCTGTCCCGCTTTCGTCGGCGATGCCGACACAAAAATTACCGCTCATTGTATGA
>DHJP01000095.1:0-19918 GCA_002404395.1 Clostridiales bacterium UBA4717 | reverse complement strand
GAGCCGCCTACGGCGGCATGGAAGTATGATATGGAATTTATAATAATAACCGGAATGAGCGGAGGCGGAAAGTCTCAGGCTGCAAACATCCTTGAGGACGCAGGCTACTATTGTATTGATAATATGCCTGCAAAGCTTATTCCCGAGTTTGCCTCTCTGTACAACAGCGCGATGCGTGAAAAAGATGTGGTCTTCATAATTGACGTGCGCGGCGAAAAGGATTTCAACAGTATGTTTGAAAGCATTGACGCACTCAAAGCCGGAGGCTACACCTGCAAAACACTGTTTATCGAATGTGCCGACGCTGTCCTTATCAACCGCTACAAAGAAACCCGCCGCACTCATCCGCTCATTTCCCCCGAACTTACCAATATAAGCGACGCGATCGCCAAAGAGCGTAAAATGATGGCGCAGGTAAAAGAACGCTGTGATTATGTGATAGACACCTCAAAGACCACTCTCCTGCAGCTCAGACAGCGTGTAAACGCCGTTATCGGTAAAGCTGAGGGCGAAAACGGCGCGCTGATCAACTGTATGTCTTTCGGATTCAAGAACGGAGGCGTTACCGAAGCCGATCTGGTATTTGACGTGCGTTGCTTCCCGAATCCGTTTTACGTCCCCGCGCTTCGCCCGCACACGGGACTCGACGACGACGTAAAGGCTTACGTCTTTGCAAGCGAAGAAACACGCGAGTTTGCGGCAAAGCTTTATGATATGGTGGAATATCTGCTTCCGTTATACATAAAAGAGGGCAGACACCAGATAACCGTTGCCATAGGCTGCACGGGCGGAAAGCACCGCTCGGTGGCAATTGCCGAAGCACTTTGCTCCGAGCTTTGCAGGCTCGGTTACAAGGCAGTAAGCTTTCACCGCGATATCAACCGCGAGTAAGTCCTAAATTTATCTACGAGGACATATGTATATGTCATTTGCATCCAAAACCAAAACCGAGCTTTGCGAAATACACCTGAAACGCGACTGCTGCAAGCGCGCCGAGCTTTGCGGTATCCTGATGTTTGCCGCAAATTTTGACGAGACCCGTGTGAGGTTGATCAGCGAAAGCGCCGCCCTTGCCGAGCTGACACTCAAGCTTTTATCAGAATTATATCACATAGAGGGCAACAAATACATTACCGAAAAAAAGACCGGCGGGGAAAACGGCGTGGGATGTCAGAGTATAAAAATCACCGTTTCGGCAAAGCATGATATTGAAAAGCTGAGAGAAAAATTATTAAATGCTTCGACCGGTTTGATCCCGGACGATCTGTTTGCCTGTGAACTTTGCCGCGCCGCATTTTTGCGCGGCGCCTTTCTTTCGGCAGGCAAGTTGAATGATCCGAGCACTTCATACCGCCTTGAATTTTCTACAGGGTCCGCGGCGCTTGCCGACATACTCATCTCGCTGCTTTCCAAAGAAGACGTTCTCGCGAAACGCTCGCTCAGGCGCGGGGAGTATATAGTATACGTAAAGTCGGGCGATATGATCGAAACTTTCTTGGCTTTTATCGGCTCCTCAAATGCTCTTTTTGAAGTTATGAACAGCCGTATAGTCAAAAGCGCTGTAAACGACGCCAACCGTCAGACAAACTGCGACACGGCAAATCTTTCGCGAACGGTCTCGGCATCAAAATCTCAGCTTGAAGCCATTCGTGCAATTGCCGACGCCGGGAAACTTGACAAGCTTCCCGACGAGCTTAAACTCACGGCGAAGCTCAGACTTGATAATCCCGAGCTTTCGATCAAGGATCTCGGCAATCTTTTTCCCGAGCCTATTTCAAAATCGGGAGTAAATCACCGCTTACGCAAGCTCGTTGAACTTTCAAAAGAATTATAAACTTTAAGGAGGCATCGAAAGTGGGAGAATTTGTACAGCTTCATCTGCACAGCGAGTTCAGTCTGCTCGACGGTGCCTGTCGGATCGAAGACATACCGAAGATCGCGCGTCAGAACGGGCATGACGCAGTTGCCATCACCGATCACGGAGTCATGTACGGCGTGCCGAGCTTCTGCAACGCCTGCAGGAAAGAAGGAATCAAGCCGATCATCGGTTGCGAAGTGTATGTTGCGCCCGGCAGTCGGTTTGACCGCATAAAGCTTGATAATGCGGTCGGATATCATCTTATCTTGCTTGTCAAAAACGAGATCGGATATAAGAATCTCACATATCTTGTAACAAAAGCTTTTACCGAAGGATTTTATTCAAAACCACGTATCGACCTTGAGCTTTTAGCCTCTCACCACGAAGGGCTGATCGCACTGTCGGGTTGCATTGCCGGATACATTCCCCGCCGCCTGCTCAGCGGCGATTTTGAAGGCGCGAAAAGCCACGCGCTTGAGATGTATTCGCTTTTCGGCAAGGACAACTACTACCTTGAAATACAGGATCACGGAATGGCGGAAGAAGCCAAAGTCCGCGAAAATTTATTAAGACTGCATCGTGAGACCGGAATAGGTCTTGTCGCTACGGGAGACGTTCATTATATCTCTAAAAGCGACGCCGAAACTCAGGCGATACTAATGTGTATTCAAACCGGAAATGTTATTACGGACGGCAGGCCCATAGGTTTTGAAACCGACGAATACTATTACAAATCGACCGAAGAAATGAAGGCTTCTTTTTCGGCATATGAAGGCGCGATTGAAAACACGGTCAAGATCGCTGATATGTGTAACTTTGAGTTTTCATACGGGAAATATTACCTTCCGAGCTTTACGCCGCCCGACGGTCAAACTCCGAAGGAATATCTGCGTCAAAAAACCTACGAAGGTTATAACCGCCGGCTTTCCGGCGGTGAACTTGCGCTTGATAAAGCTGATGAAAAGACCTATATTGACAGAATAGAATACGAACTGTCAACAATCCATTCAATGGGATTTGACGATTACTATTTGGTAGTCCGCGACTTTGTAGGTTATGCCCTCTCGCAAAATATACCCGTCGGTCCCGGCAGGGGTTCGGGCGCGGGAAGTCTTGTAGCATATTTAAACGGAATCACCGACGTTGATCCTATAAGATACGATCTGCTTTTTGAGCGTTTTCTCAACCCGGAGCGGGTCAGTATGCCCGACTTTGATATAGATTTTTGCTATAACCGACGCGATGAAGTCATTGAATATGTAAAATCGCGCTACGGTGAAGCCCGCGTTTCTCAGATAATAGCCTTTGCCACGCTTGCGGCGCGTGCAGCGGTCAGAGATGTCGGAAAGGCTCTCGGTATGTCTTATTCCGAGGTGGACGAGGTTGCCGCACTGATCCCGCGCGATCCCGGTGCAAATATTAAGGATATGATCAGCGGAAATGCCAAATTCAAACGCAAAGGTCAGGCGCGGGAATATGAAGAACGATTCAAAGCCGCATATGAATCTGATCCGATAAAGCGGAAGTTGATAAACACTGCCGCCGCGCTTGAGGGAATGCCGCGCCACTCTCAGGTCCACGCCGCCGGCGTTGTTATCACGGACAAACCGGTATGCGAATATGTTCCGCTCTCTTTGAGCCGCGGCGCCGTGGTCACGCAATACGATATGGATTCGATCTCAGCGCTCGGGCTTGTAAAATTTGACTTTCTGGCGCTCAGATTTTTGACGATAATCTCAGATGCCGAAAAGCTTATACAAAAAAAGCTTCCCGACTTTTCGATAAAAAACATACCGCTTGACGATGAGGAGACCTATAAATTCATTTCCGCCGGAAATACCTGCGGTCTGTTTCAGCTTGAATCCACAGGCATGAAACGATTGCTGACCCAGCTTGAACCGCATTGCATTGAGGATATAACCGCGGCGATCTCCCTGTACAGACCCGGCCCGATGGACAGTATACCCGAATACCTTAAAAACCGAAAATCACCCGACAGTATCACCTACACCATACCGGAATTAAAGCCGATACTTGACGTGACTTACGGCTGTATAATCTATCAGGAGCAGGTGATGCAGATCTGCCGCTCGGTCGCAGGGTACAGTCTCGGAAGAGCAGACATAGTCAGACGCATGATGGCAAAGAAAAAAACTGCCGAAATGGAAAAGGAACGAGGGATCTTTGTCAAAAAAGCGGCGGAAAACCGCATTGATTCCCAGGCCGCCGACGCGCTTTTCGACCGTCTTGTTTCTTTTGCAAGCTATGCTTTCAACAAAAGTCACGCGGTGGCATATTCGATCCTCGCATACCGCACCGCATATCTGAAATGTCGGTTCTGTCCGGAGTACACGGCGGCACTGCTCACCTCTGTCCTCGGCGATATCGGCAAGACAGCCGAATATGTTGCCGACGCCGCAAAATTCAGAGTCAGAATACTGCCTCCCGATATAAACGAAAGCTACACCGATTTTTCAGTCAGCGACGGAAATATTCGTTTCGGTCTTGCGGCGATCAAAAATGTCGGTCCGGGCTTCATTGACAATATTATAAAGGAACGGGAAAACGGCAAATTTACTTCATTTGAAAGCTTTGTAAAACGCATGAGCCGCCTTGAGCTTAACAAGCGTCAGGTTGAAGCACTGATCAAATGCGGCGCGTTTGATTCTTTCGGCATATACAGAAGCCGACTGATCGCCGCCTGCGACAATCTGATCGATGAAGCGCTTTCAGGCAGTCGCTCCAATCCCGAGGGTCAGCTTGATATCTTCTCCATGACTCAGCTCGACAGTCTGAAAGGCGCGGCGTTTGAATTTCCGGATATTCCCGAGTTTGAGCTCAAAGATCTGCTCAAATACGAAAAAGAATCGTCGGGACTTTTCTTTTCAGGGCACATTCTCGACGCATATTCCGAGCATATAAAAAAGCTCGGCACGCTTCACATATCCGAGCTTTATATTACGGAGGACGAAGGCGAGACCGAAGCACTAACCACACTCGGTGGCTATGTTGACGGAGATGAGGTGAGCGTTGCCGGTATCATTACGTCCAAAACCTCCAAGACCACGCGAAACGGAAGTCATATGCTTTTTTGCACGCTTGAAGATATGAGCGGGGAGATTGAGCTGACAGTTTTCCCGAAGCTGCTTGAAAAATATGCATATATATTTACCGTTCAAACGGCGATCGCCGTCAGAGGAAAGCTGTCGCTTCGCGAAAACGATCCGTCAAAGCTTATAGTGAACGAAGTACTGATACTCGCCAAAAATACCGACAGTGCAGACAGCACAGACCGCCTCAGGCTTTTCGGCGAAGAACCCGCCGAACCTGCCGCCGTTTCCGCCAAAAAGCCCGGTATTGCCGCGTCCAAGCCCAAGCGAATTTATATACGGCTTGATAAAGAAAACACGAAGCTGCTTGAAAAGGTCAAGCTTTTAATATCGATCTTCGACGGTCCCACTCCCGTGATTATCTACGACGAACCGCGAAAACAATACGACACCTCGCTTAAGCTTTCTTCCGATGCCGGTGATTATCTGATCGCCGAACTTAAAACGCTGCTCGGCGATGCCAACGTTGTATACAAGTAGCGCTTGATTGAATGCGTCACCGCATCAACCTCCGATATACGTGTTGATTTCGCATATCAGCTCAGCCACCGACTCAACGGTATAGCCTGCGTACAAACGCTCGCACTTACCCTTGCTAAGGCTTTCGGGCTTGATATCAAGCACCTCGATCAGTTCTTTCCCGCTTGAATCGAATATTCCGATATTATCGTTATATGCTTTTATGACAAACCCGAATCCAGAAGAAAGCACCGGAATATCGCCGCTTTTTATGCCTGAAACCGCACTGTCGCAGTCTGTGTACCTTTCTTTGATATAACCGTATCCCTGATCCCCGCCTGCGCTTAAAAAAAACGCTCCCGTAAGCACACAAAGCACGCAGAAAAGCGAAACCATTCCAAGCGAAGCAAAAAAGGTCTTTCGCGTAACAAAGCTGTCTGCGCCGTTTATCGACGATTTGTTCTCCATAACTTTTCTCCCGGACATTTTTGTATATTGTCAATTTGAATTTTGTAAATTTATTATCACCAAGTATTCACACGGTATTCAAAAACTCGTTATATACTTAGTGTGTATGCTTTGCTTATTTTAAATGAAATTACCGCTCCTACTGTGAGCCGGCTATGCCGGCATGGACCGTGAACATTTCGTTTCCTTCAAATTTTCTCTGATGGTTCACGTCTGTAATTTCCGACGGCTGTCGCCGCTGAAATTACCGCACGTACTATGAGCCGGCTACGCCGGCATGGAATGTAATATGAAAAATTCCGAAAAATCCGCAAGAAAGGCAAAAGGCAAGGCAGGTAAGATCTTTACCTACATTCTGAATACACTGCTTACCCTGTTGCTGATTGGCTTTATTACCGGAATAATAGTCGTCTGTGCGTTTGCGGTTTACGTAAACCGCAACCTCGACCCGGAAATAGATGAATCTCTGCTCAACGTCGGTCAGAGCATAACCACAAAGCTCTATTACTATGATTACGAAGATCGCGAATACCGCGTCGGAGAACCCGTAGAGCTTGAGGACCAACGTTTATACGGTGCCGAGAACAACATCTGGGTAAGCTACACAGACATTCCTAAATATCTTGTTGACGCATTTGTGTCGATTGAAGACCACCGCTTTTGGGATCATCACGGCGTGGATTGGTACCGTACCGCCGGAGCCGTTGTAAACTTTGCCACTTCCTATACCGCGCAGTACGGCGGCTCGACCATCACACAGCAGCTTATCAAGAATCTGACCGGAGAAAAAGAAGCCACCATACAGCGAAAAGTCCAGGAAATACTGCGCGCGCTTAATCTTGAAAAGAAAAAGGACAAGACCGAGATCCTTGAAATGTATCTCAATATTGTCTTTTTGTCACAGAACTGCCACGGCGTTCAATCCGCCGCATATACCTACTTCGGCAAAGACGTAAGCGACTTATCTCTGATAGAATGCGCGGCAATTGCCGGAATAACCAACGCGCCTACCAAATACGACCCCGTTATAAATCCCGAAAATAACAAAGAACGCCGTGACACGATCCTTAAAAGAATGCTTGAGCTCGGCAAGATCTCACAGGAGGAATTTGACAGCGCATACGACAAGGAACTTGAACTCAATTTCAAAGGCAGAGCAGTCACCACTTCAAACACCTCAAACAGTTGGTACACCGATGCCGTTATTGACGATGTTATCGACGCTCTCGTAAAAAAATACGGATTTACCACCAAATACGCGTCGGATCTTGTATGGACAGGCGGATTGCAGATCTATACGCTGATGGATCCTGAGGTTCAGAGCGCACTTGAAGAAGTTTACGAAGACGAAAACAGCTTTCCGAAAGCCAACAATGCGATCCAACCTCAGTCGGCAATGGTTATAATTGACCCTAAGACCGGCGACGTTCTCGGCATGGTCGGAGCACGCGGCGAAAAAACACAGAACCGTATTCTCAACCGCGCTACCTCCACCACACGCTCGCCCGGTTCCTCAATAAAACCGCTTTCGGTGTACGCACCCGCGTTAGAATACGGTCTGCTCACTTACGGCTCGGTATTTGATGATACTCCCGTAATGTTCTTAAATTCAAAAGGGCAGACCGGCACGCTCGGATATACCGATGAAGAACTTGAAAAATTCAACAAGGACGAGGACGGAAATACGATCCTCCCCGATCCGTCGCCGTATCCTAAAAACCTTCCGTATATTTACAACGGTCTCACGACCGTTCACGATGCCGTCAGACGCTCGGTAAATACCGTCGCCGTGCGCATCCTCAATAAACTTACGATCGACACCTCCTTTGATTTTGTCAAGAACAAGCTTCATATGGACAATTTCATAGAATACAAAGAGGTCAACGGCGTAGGTATGACCGACAAGACTATATCCGCACTCGGGCTCGGTGGTATGACTTACGGAGAGACCGTACTTGAAATGACCGCCGCATATCAAATATTCGCCAACAACGGAGTCTACAACAAACCGAGAATGTGGGATAAAGTGCTCGACAGCGAAGGAAACGTGATCCTCACAAATGAGCCCGAAAGCGAGGTCGTGATCAGCGAGCAGAACGCTTCGATCATGACTAAGATGATGGAAGAGGTCGTAACTACCGGTACCGCGTCGAATATCAAACTGAAAAACAAGGTCGATATTGCCGGAAAGACCGGTACCACGAACGAAGACTACGACAGATGGTTCATAGGCTACACTCCGTATTATGTCGGAGGAATATGGTTCGGATATGACATTCCTCAGGTGCTTGATAATTTAGCCTTCAGCCCGACCACTGTGCCGTGGGAAACGGTCATGGAAAAGATCCACGAAAAATACTTTGAAGCCGCCGCTGAAACCGGCGAGCCGATAAAACGCTTCACCCTTGCCGACGGCGTCGTTACCGCGACATACTGCCGTGATTCGGGAAAGCTTATGACCGATGCCTGCAGGCTTGATCCGCGCGGAGACCGCTCGGAAACCGGTTATTTTACAACAGCAACCGTGCCGAGCGAATACTGCGACTGCCATATCGCCGTCGATTATGACAAGGTCACGGGGGGCGTTGCGCTCGGCAACTGCCCGAGAGAAAACATTGTAAAGGTCGGCATGATACAGGTTGAGCGAAGCTTCCCGATCCAGATCACCGTAACGGACGCTCAATATGTATATAAGCCGCTCCCGTCGGGAATAAAGCCCGCCGGATGGTGGGGAAGCCCGTTCTTTGAAAAGGCGCTCCCTGAAAAGACCTATGTCGGAATTACCGACCTGAAAGGCGGCAGGCAGTTCAACGCCACCTGCTATGAGCATTATGACTTCAATGCCGATCCGGGCAAGGCTGACTCCGAAAAAACCGACCCCGGCAATGAGAAGCCAGATATTCCCGATATCGACGTACCGGACGAGACGATCGACTCGGACCCCGCCTCAAGCGAGTTTGAGGACGAGACCGAGCGCAGAGATGATTCCGCGCCGTCTTCCGATTCGGAAACCGGATCCGAATCGGAATCGACCACAGAACGTGAGACTAGCGAGGAACACTCGGAAGATGACAAGCCCCCGGCTTGGCTCGATATAGAATAATCGCAAAAATCACCTCATAAACTTATATGGGGTGATTTTTTATGCCTTTTTCAAAATGCCGTTTGAAAAATCAAATCAAATCGGAACTGCAGAACACCGATCTTAAGTGTGCGGTTGCAGGCGGAGCTTTGTCTGTATTGATCGGAATAATTTCGGGTATGCTCACTCGTTCTTTTAACTATGCTCAAATTCTTGTTTTCCCGAAATGCGCGCTTCCCTCGTTTCTTTTGATCTTACTGTGGTTGACTCTGTATTTTCCGATCGGTGCGGCAACGGGCATCATCGTTTTCTCAAACAACCGATGTCACACAAAATATAAATGCCGCGGACTTTTATACTTTGCGGCAATGTTTTGCCTGTGCATTTTATGGCAGCCGACACTTTTTCGTGCAAAGTTGATATTTTGCGCCTTTGTGTTACTGT
Organism: Clostridiales bacterium UBA4717; assembly: GCA_002404395.1. GTDB lineage: Bacteria > Bacillota > Clostridia > Oscillospirales > CAG-272 > UBA4717. Next base: position 10,497 of record DHJP01000095.1, on the reverse strand, counting down.
GCGCAGTAATTGCCTTGAATTTTTTTGTTATTCTGAATTTTTTTGTCATCAACCGCGTCAGCGGAGTTGTAATGACCCTGTATTGGTTTTTCCTGCTTTACTTTGCATATCTGAATCTGGCTATGGTTTTTCTTAATAGTTAACAATGAAACTATTGACAAATCACCAAAAAAATAGTATACTTTTCACAGTGGTTTGTACACTTGTAAATATCAAAAATGCCGACAAGTCGGCACCGGAGGGTTTCATGAAAAAAATCAGGATTCTGTCAATAATTATCGCAGTCCTTTTGGTTGCGACGGCATTTGCTGCCTGCGGAAAGGACAATGACAATACGGATTCGGAGGTTTCGTCTTCCGTCGAAACCGAGGCAAGAGAGCCGAATGCCGATGAAATGTATGTAAACATTTCGATTTCCACCGACGATTACGGTACCCTTTACGAAAAAGATATCATTATTGACCGTAACAACGCCAATGTTTTGACAGCCATTCTTGCCGCCTGCGATCAGGAAGGCTTTGTTTACGAACTCAATGACGAAATGAATTCGATCTCCTCTATCGGCGAGTTTGATGAAAAAGAAAAGAATAAGCTCAGCTATTATTGGGCTTTCACCGTTAACGGTAAAGAAGTTTCGGGACGTGCGCTTGACAACGAAGTTAAGGAAAACGATAAGATCGCCTATAACTACACCGGGCTTCCTACCGGAGATTATGTAACCGTAAGCTTTGAGTCCTCAGACGGTAAAACGATCGTCAAGCCTACCTGTGTAGTTTTTGATGATGATTATACCGTGCTTGACGCCGCAGTTGATGCAGTTAAGCGTGCGGGACTTGAATATTCAATGACGGAAAGCGGTGACAGCTTCCAGAACATTGACCGCTATAAATCCAAAGTTACTCCTACTTACAACGATGAATGGGTCGTTACCGTCGGAGGCAAAACAATTTCGGAAGCTCCGAGCGAAGTTTCTGTCAAATCAAACGATAAGATCGTATTTACTTTCACCCGTGTTGAAAAAGAAGTGACCGAAGAATAATCGCAAATCCGAGAACGCCTGCGGCTTTTGGATATAGCCGCAGGCATTTTTGTTTTTCAGTTTATTTAATTTTACCTGCCACAATACACGCGCAAACAACAAAGCGGCTGTTAAAAAACTTTCGTTTTTTAACAGCCGCACATTTATTATGCTATAATTATTCGCCGCAACCGTTGCAGCCTTCGCAACTGTCAAGCGAGCAGGATACATCAAATTTCTTAAGGCAGTTCGGACAAATAATATTGGTAGGATCGATCGATTCGTCAAGGTAAACTACCTCTCCGCAATGCGGGCAGGTGGTTTCATAAAACTCGGAATCGTCATAGTCTTCATCGTCGTCCTCGTCATCATACTCTTCGTCATAGTCTTCTTCATCATCGTCGTCGTCATCTTCGTATGCAATCTCTTCGATATCTGCAAGATCCTCGTCGATCTCTTCAACATATTCGTCAAGCGCATCGACTTCATCGCTCAGCTCGGATACGCTGAGTGCCATATCGTCAAGAATATCTGCCATCGCTTTGATGATCTTGTTTTCGGGCTTGGTTTCATCAATACCGAGTCCCTCCATCAAGCCTTTGAGATAAGCAACTTTTTCGGTAAGATTCATAAAAACCTCCATGTCGGCGAAGCCGACTCAGAAAGTAATCGGTAATTTTTTATACATAATCCGAACTTTAAACATTCGGTATATACACGTAATAACTTAATACTTAAGCTCTTTCAAGATATTCGCCGGTACGTGTGTCGATTCTGAGCACGTTGCCGATATCAATAAAGAGCGGAACTTTGATCTGAGCACCGGTCTCAAGCGTTGCAGGCTTGGTCGCGCCGGTCGCGGTGTCTCCCTTAAAGCCGGGTTCGGTATCGGTAACTTCAAGTTCAACGAAGATCGGAGGCTCAACGCTGAACACATTTCCCTTATAGGAAACGACCGTGCACTCCATATTTTCTTTCACGAACTTGAAATTATCTCCGAGCTTTGCCGCGTCAAGCGGGATCTGATCAAAGGTCTCATTATCCATGAAATAATAAAGCTCGCCGTCATTGTAAAGATACTGCATCTTCTTTCTTTCCACGATAGCGTTTTCAAACTTATCGGTAGGGTTGAAAGTCTTTTCTATGACCGCGCCCGAAATTACATTCTTAAGTTTGGTTCTGACAAACGCAGCGCCTTTTCCGGGCTTTACGTGCTGGAACTCGATAACCTGCATTACGTTTCCGTCCATGTCAAATGTGATTCCGTTTTTGAAATCTCCTGCTACTACCATTGATAAACCTCCAAAAATTTTGCATTAACTTAAATTTAGCGGATAATCGTTTCCGGCAAACAAAGCACAAGAAGCCCATCCTTGTCCGTTGAACGCCAACATATTATTCCATTATCTATATTTTATAATAAAACGCGATATTTTTCAATAGTTATTTCACAAAAATCTGTTAAATTTTTAAATAAATCCGAAAAATATCGGCGATCTTCGCGGTCGCGTCATTTCAAATCGGCTTTCGCCGCAAGATAAGCCTTTTTCATTTGCAGAGCATCATGAGCCATTGTACCCGCCGACTCGCATATAATACGAGGTTCAAGCCCGCTTTCGGCGAGATATTCGCAAAGCGGCTCAAACGGCGGTTCAAATCCCTCATCCTCAAATCTGACGTGCTTTTTTTCTCCGGAACCGGTATATTCAATCTTAGAAAAATGACAGTGCAGATGTCTTGCATATTCGTCCCCGAGAAGTTCTCCTATCGTCTCAAAAGTACGCTTATAATCATCCTTGCAGGTATAGTACCCGCCGAGATTTCTGGCATTCATGTGACCGAAGTCCACTACCGGAGAAAACAACTTTGAGATCTTACACAGCTCTATTACTTCCTCAAGTGTTCCGAGTTGGTTGACCTTGCCCATAGTTTCAATACCGAACGCAACACTTTCGCCCTCAAATTCTTCAGCTGCTCTGGAAAGCGTGTCCGAGGCCAATTTCATCGCTTCAGCCCGTGAGAGCTTTGCCGCGCTTCCGGCATGGATCACCATTGTATCCGCACCGATCAGCCTTGACGCCCATAGGCTTTTACGCATATATTCAAGGCTCTTTAAACGCTTTTCGGTCTCTACGCCCGATAATGATATAAAATACGGAGTATGCAGGGACATTTTTATTCCCGCCTCTGCCGCCGCCTTTCCTACCTTGGCAAGCGATTCCTCGCCGGCGGTTATTCCGTTGCCCGCCTGATACTCGTAAGCATCAAGTCCATAGTTTTTAAGCCATTCCGGGGCTTCGGCCGTACTTTTTTTGCCGGATGCGTAAAATTCTTCGCTGTTTCCGCCGGGTCCGAACAATGCTCCCATATTTCCACCTCACATATTTTTAACTTATTGCAAGCTTTATGCTTTTTTTGAATTTCTGTTTTTTCTGTATTTTTTCAGAACAGGCTTTTCAAGGAGTCTTTTAAATTTGAAAAACGGTGTTGTCTTGTCTTTTATAGGCTTAACAAGGATCGCATAGACCCCCGCGTTTTTCGCCGCCCAAACATCGGTGAATATCTGATCTCCGACCGAAGCGGTTTCTTCAGGCAAAACTCCGAGTTTGTCCATCGCTTTGATAAATCCGCCCGGAAGCGGTTTTTTTCCGCGGCTTATTGCATAAAAGCCGAGCTGATCATTAAATCTTGTGACCCGTTCGGGATCGCTGTTATTGGAGACAAACGCAAGCTTGATCCCGTGCGCGCAAAGCTTTTTTATCCATTCAAGCACTGCTTCGGTCGGCTCCGGATCATCGTAAGTAACGAGCGTATTATCTATGTCAAGCAATAATGCGCGTATCTTCTTTTGCTCCAAAAACTGCGGGGTTATATCCGCAAATCCCTCAAAAACTTCATCGGGCATAAATTTTTTGAACATTTTTCCCTCACTCTGCTTTTTTTACAAGTAAAGAGTCGAGCTTGATTATATCTCCCGCACCCATTACTATTACCGCATCTCCCTCTTTCACGTTCTGTCTGAGGTAATCGGCAATCTTTTCAAAGCTGTCGAGATACACGGAACCGTCAACTTTGTCCGACAGCATTTTTGAACTTACTCCGCTCGTGTTGGTCTCCCTTGCGGCGTAAATATCGGCAAATATCGTTTTTACTCCGTCAAACGAAGCGGCAAACTCATCAAACAGCTCGTAAGTGCGCGAATATGTGTGAGGTTGGAACACACACCATATCGTTCCGCCGCTGTCTTTGACCAAGCGCTTTGCTCCCGCAAGCGTTGCTCTGATCTCCGTGGGATGATGTGCGTAATCATCATAAAGCTCCGCCTTGCCGTCAAATATCCTGCCCTTATACTCCATTCTTCTTTTGATCCCCGGAAAATTTGACAGCGCATTGCCGATTTCAGAAGGCTCAATATGGCAAATGTCTGCGACCGCGGCGCTTGCAAGCACATTCATGATATTGTGATCTCCGGGCACCGACAGCTCGACGCGGCAAAGCTTTTCTCCTCTTTTCAAAACATCAAAACAGGCTTTCCCGCTTTTATATTCAATATTTGCGGGGCAGTAATCAAGCCCGTCGGAAGTTTTACCGAATTTTACAAGCGTTCCCCGATAATTCGCAGCGGCAAGCTTCACATTTTCATCATCCCAATTTACGACCGCCGTGCCGCTTGATGCAATATCAAGGTACTTTCCAAACGAGGTTATTATCTGTCCGAGGCTTTTAAAATAATCGGGATGATCCATTTCAATATTCAAAACGACCGCGATATTCGGGTCAAAGGACAAAAAGGAATCGCAATATTCGCAAGCCTCCATGATAAAGCAGTCATGACTTCCGCTCCTGTATGTGCCGCCCTCAAGCTCGGACAGCTCGGCGCCGAGCACAACGGTCGGATCTTTTCCGCACTTCAAAAAAGTATGAGCGAGCATAGCCGTCGCCGTGCTTTTTCCGTGCATTCCAGAAACTCCGATCCGCTTATCAAATCGGCTCATTATATATCCGAGATAATCCGCGCGGTAAATAAGCGGTATTCCAAGCGCCCTTGCAGCAGTAAGCTCCGGGTTATCGTCGGCAATTGCGGCAGTATAAACAATTGCATCCGCGCCGACGATATTTTCCTTTCGGTGAGAATAATATATCTTTATTCCGTGCTTTTCAAGCCTTTTTGTTATATCGGATACATTTCGGTCGCTTCCCGATACGTCAAATCCCGCTTCTTTTGATATATGGGCAAGCGATGACATACTGATACCGCCTATACCTACAAAAAAAATGTGTCTTGCTCCCGAAAGCACACTTTCAATATTACCTGAATCAATAAAACTCTTATGCATAATTTCGTCCTTTCGGATAAACAATATTTTTAAAATGCGGCTTCAAATATTATAATACAACATTTTGTTGCTTTTTACGTAATAAAAATTAAAATTATTTCAAAAAATTCAAAAATTTAAAGCAAATTTTAAAATAATCATAATTTCATTCTTATAATTTTAACAAATCACAGATAAAATAAATATGGGACGAAAAAATTAAATGGAGGCACATATGCAAATCACAGACATTAAAGTTAGAAAGCTGTTTTATGACGGACCTATGAAGGCCATCGTCTCTGTTACCTTTGATAATCAGCTCGCAGTTCACGATATTAAAGTCATAAACGCAAAAGAAAAATTTTTCATTGTTATGCCCAGCCGCAAGAACCAGGACGGAACATATCGCGATATCGTTCATCCTATAAATGCGGATTTCAGGCTTGAGCTTGAAAATGCGGTAATAGATGCATACAACAAAGAACTTGCACTTGCGGAAATTGCGGCAAGTGAAGAAAACGACGGCGATATATTCTGATCGTTTAACACGCGGCTTTACGGTTATCCGTTGAGCCGCTTTTATTTTCCGACACAAAACCTTGAAAATATCCGATCGACTATGTCAATTCCGACGCTTCTTGAGTCAAGCTCTCCTATTGCCTTCAGCGCCTCCTCAAGATCTATTCCCGCCACATCCTGCGTAAATCCGCTTTTTAATGAATCAAGCGCATTGCAAAGCGCAGCATGACAGCGTTTCACCGCGGAAAGTTGTCTGGCATTATCAAGCACGCAGGTCGAATCATAATCAATCTCGCCTTCGATAAACATTCCTTCGATCAGTGCCTTCAGCTTTTTTATATCGCCTTCGTCACCCGTGCTTATTATAATTATATTTTCGGATATCCCGGATATTTCCTCCGGGATCTTTTTATTTTCGCTTATATCGCTTTTATTAAATATAACAATAGTCTTTTTTGAAGCGTCTCGTTTTTCTTTCAAGTATTTTATGACTTTATCGTCCTCTCGGTCAAGCGGTCTTGATATATCGAATACCGCGAGTATCAGCTCGGCTTTTTCAGCCTCTGAAAAAGCAAGCTCCACACCAAGCTTCTCGACTGTGTCTTCGGTCTCCCTTATCCCCGCGGTATCTGCAAGCTTTAAAATGATACGATCAAGCTTAATATCCGATTCGATCGTATCACGTGTAGTACCGGCGATATCCGTCACTATTGCACGCCTTTCGCCGAGCATGGCATTTAAAAGCGAGCTTTTTCCGGTATTCGGTTTTCCGATAATAACCGTTTTTATCCCTTCGGATACTGCTTTTCCGGTATTATAGCTTCTCTCAAGCGCGTCTAACTGCATGCAAAGACTGTCGGTTTCACTTACAAGCTCTCCAACCGAAATATCCGTAAGATCCTCGTCCGGATAGTCAATATATGCATATGTGCTTGAAATAAGCGAAAGTATCCTATCATATATTTCGTCGGCTTTTCGGGTCAAAACTCCCTTACGGTGAGAAGCCGCGAGCTTTATTTGCTCATCGGTTCCGGCGTCGATCAGCCCCATTACCGCTTCCGCCTGAGATAAGCTTAGCTTTCCGTTCAAAAAAGCTCTTTTGGTAAATTCACCCGGTTCGGCGCAAACCGCTCCGGCGCAAAACAAGCTTTCAAGCACATTCTGAGAAAGCTTTATTCCGCCGTGACAGCTGATCTCCACAGTATCTTCGCCGGTATATGATGACGGTGCCCTGTAAACCACTGCTATACCGTCGTCAATTATTCTTCCGTCATGCAAAATATCTCCGAAAACTGCCACTCTTGATCTGCATTCAGAAAGTTTTTTTCCAGATCTCGGTACGAAAACTTTTTCGGAAATATCTATCGAATCGGATCCGGACACCCGCAGCAAAGCCACCCCGCCTTTTCCGAACGGAGTAGATATTGCCGCTATCGTATTTGATATATCCATTTACTCCCCCAAAATATCCGGCAACTTTAATGAAAACTGCCGCGCGTTGCAACAGAATTGCAACGGCGGCAGTATTTTACTTATTCTGCATCAGCGTCGCTGTTGCTTTCATTTTTCGCCTCTTCGGGCGCCTTGCCGCCGTTTGCAGCCAGCTCTGCCATATGGCTTTCGTATTCGGCAAAGCTTGAAAAACGCTTAGTAGGCTCTCTGAGATACGCAGTCGATGAATAATCGCTTTCATCATATTCGTCAACCTCAATTTTTACCGCAGGCTTCTTTTCGATTTTAGGAAGCACCACATCTCCCCTCTTCTTGGGGGCAGGGCGGCTGCTTCTTCTTTCGCCGTTTGAAGCTCTGTCGTCTCTTTTTCTTCTGTCTCCGAAACGTCCGCTCTTTTCGCCTCTTTCGGCACGCTCGGAAGTTCTCTGGAATCCGACTTCTTCGGAATAGATCACGACTCTGCGGTTGCTGTCCACGCCGATAGAATTCGTGGATACGCCTTCAATATTCTGGATCTCCGAATGGATTATACGTCTTTCATACGGAAGCATAGGCTCAAGCGCAACGCTCTTTTTATATTTAAGCACCTTCGCCGCCATTCTTCTTGCAAGACTTCTGAGTGCTTCCTCACGCTTTTCACGGTAGTTTTCAACATCCACCGTAATATTCATGTATTCGCCTTTTTCAGAATCTTCTTCGCGCTTATTTACCGCCAAATTCACAAGGTATTGTAAAGAATCGAGCGTGTCTCCGTGATGACCGATAAGCACGCCGGCGTTATCTCCGTTTACCGAAAGCTTATATCTGCCGGAAGAAGTCTTTTCAAACGTCACATCGGCGTTGATATTCAGATCGTCAAGTATGGTTTTAACATAATCAACCGCAATTTTGCTTCCGTCTTTTTTTACCGAATAAACGATCTTGATTTTTGCCGGGGTAAATCCGATTCCGAAAAGTCCTTTCTTTTCTTTCTCGATCACCTCATAGCTGACCTTATCTTCGGTAAGACCAAGCTCTTCAAGACCCTTATTCAGGGCTTCTTCCACCGTTTTTCCGGTATAGTAATTTTCATTTTGCACGGTCGTTGCTCCTTTTCTCATTCGTCTTTCTTTTTATAATTTGTTTTATCGTCGTTTTTTATAACGGGAATATCCTTTGCCTTTTCATTTTCCTCAGACGCTTTTTCATTTGACCCGCTCTCCTCTTTTACCTCGGGGGCAGGTTCGTTTTTCTTTATATCCTTATTCTTTTTTCCGTAGATCTCCTCAAATTCGTCGTCATCAATATGATGAAGCGAGCGGACATTAGGATTTCCTCCGGATGAAGCTTTCTTCTTTGCTTTCTTTTCATCAAGCACCGCTTTTTCGGCAGCCTTGTAATCGGCATCGGTAAATTTCGGGATCGGGAACAGCTTATATAGGATAAACTGCTGCAAAACCGAAAAAATATTCTGGTATATCCAATAAAGTCCGATAGCGGCAGGAGCTATAAATGAAATGTATACGCTCATCAGGGGCATAGACCATTCCATTATCTTCATCGTGCTGTTTGTTGCAGCATCTTCCGCAGTGGGAGCCTGATATGAAAATTTCTTTGTAAGTCTCGCGGAAAAGAATGAGACGATCAAAGTAACTACAGGAATAATGAGCAAAAGCGAAAATTCTTTTATACTCGGAGTATATGCAAGATTAAGTTTTCCGCCGAAAAGCTCGAAATTCGGTATAACCGAAGCGTCAAATCCTTCAATACCCGAAAACTTATCAAGTCCGAGTTCTTTCATGTGAGTAATAAGCGTAATTTCCGCAGAATAGTTGCTTGTGTTTGCAAGTTCGATTCCGCCTGCAGCTACGATCTCATTGACTTTCTCTGTCAATGCGGCTATAGTATCGGCTGAAAAACGGCAGATATAGGTAAGCGGAGCGGTAATTACTCTGAAAAGTGCCCAAAGTATAGGAAGTTGGATAAGCATGGGAAGACAACCGCCCATCGGGTTGAAGTTCTCTTCCTGGTAGAGATTCATTATTTCTTCCTGAGCTTTTTGTTGGGTAGCTTTATCGTTTCTGCCGGCATACTTTTTTCTGATAGCCATTTCGCGCGGACGCAGACGCGCTTGCTTTACCATATTCTTTTGCTGCTTTATTCCGAACGGAAACAGCACTACCTTGATAATTATTGCAAGCAATAACAGCGCAAATGCATAATTATTGTCGGTTATCGAATTACAGAAACGAAGAACGTATCCGAACCCTTGATACAGCCAATTAAACATATCAATTCCTACGTCGGCGTAGCCGACCCAAATAATAACGAAAATTACTATGCAAAACACCCGCGCTACACGTGTAAAACGGGAATTTTATTTTCCGTATGACCTGAAGCCCTTGTCCGGGACCGGATCAAATCCGCCGCGGCAAAAAGGATTGCATCTTAAAACTCTCCACACAGACAAAACAAAACCCGCAAAAAAGCCGCGCTTTTCAAACGCCTCGATCGCATAAGCGGAGCAAGTGGGCGTAAATCGACAGCACGGCTTTTTTAATGGTGATATATATTTTCTGTATATCTTAAGCAGGAAAATACAAATTTGTTTCATTCTTGAACCCGGTTCTTAAGCGAAAGCTTATCCATTGCGCACAAAAGATCTTTTTTTATATCCTGCGTTTTTTTGTCGGCAGCCGATATTCTTGCCACAATCACTATCAGATTTCCTGTTTTAAATCCGTATTCCTTATCCGCCTGTCTGAATGCCTCTCTGATTATTCTCTTTATCCGATTCCTTACAACCGCATTTCCGTTTTTTTTGGTTACGGTTATACCCACACGATTTATTCTTTTCTTTTCCGGATTGGCGAGGCGCAATTTTTCCGAAGCGTAATCTTTAAGTACATACACGATCACACTCTGACCGATATACTTTTTTCCCTTTTTGTACGCCTTCAGGTACAGATGATTCTGCCCTATAGCTTTATACTTCATAATTATTCTTTTGTCAGACTTGACGCATACAACAAAAACCCCCGAAACGAAAAGTCTTCAGGACATGATCGAGTTCGGCGGTTTTCATGCGTCGGTTCCGGTTAGATATCACCGCGACAGACAGATCAATAACTGAGTCTTGCTCTGCCTTTAGCGCGTCTTCTCTTCAATACCTTTCTTCCGTTTGCTGTCTTCATTCTCTTTCTGAAGCCATGC
>DHJP01000141.1 GCA_002404395.1 Clostridiales bacterium UBA4717 | reverse complement strand
GATAATCCATCCAGCTCCGAAACGCGAAGCCTTTAAGGATATTGACCGTATATTCCGCCGTTCCGTCCAGCAGCTCTACGCGGTAGACGGTTGGAACCGTATCCCGCCAGATATAAGGGCCGTAATATCCCTGCGTTTTTCCGAAAAGAGCATGATAGCCCTCCGATTCAAACACCGATTGAAGCTGCTCCGTCAGAAGTGCTTCGCCTGCATCCGGTGTATTTAGAAGCACTCTCAGCCCTGTCCGTAGCTTGTCTGCGGCCTCCGTCTCCGGTGAGCCGCAATAAAAGGTGTCCCGAAAATAAATCTGATACAGACGCAGAATGTCGTTCAGGTTATCAGGCATTTCGTATGTGCGGTATTTCTGATATTCAAAAATTGCCGCATACGCAGGAAGAATGTCCTTGAATTCCTCATGCTCGCGCATATAGGCAATGGCACCTTTGATGTCCCCGTTCACAAAAAACTGACTAATTTGCATACCGTTCTCCCTTATCCGCGTCAATTACTTTTTGCCTGCTGAGCTTTCGGGAGCGTCCGTGTCAGGATCAGCGTATAGGCAACCGTAATGACGATCAGAGCGGCGAGATGGAGCAGACGCGTTTCCGTGGTAAGGTTCGTATCATTGGCAAACGTACTGAGCGTGTTGATGGCAGCGTGGACAAGAATGCAGGGGAGCAGACTGCCGCCGCGATAAAAAATCGTGACCAGCAGGAAACCGACCGCGATGGCAAAGACGATCTGGCACAGGTTATTGACAATATCCATGCCGCTGCCATTGAACAGGTTGATGATATGTCCGATACCGAAGGTTACGCTGGAGATAACAATAGCAGACTTGATATTGTCCTTTGCAATGGCCTTAAACAGCAGCCCCCGGAAGATCACTTCCTCCAAAAATCCGACGCAAAGCATACACACAATGCGGCAAGCCGTTTCAATCGGCGAATAATTGACAGCGACACCGTTCCAAAGGTTTCCCGATGCTAAGATAACAAGCGGTACATAGTAAAGAAATCGTGCTGCGGTAAACGGAGACTTGCAAAGCCCGTATCGCTTCTGCAAATTGTTTTTTCGGATAAAGTTGAAAAGAACAACGGTCTGCAGGATACAAAAGAACGCACTTGCAGAGTATCCAATACCTATTATTTTATTTAACGGATTCGCCAAGGATTGAAGCACGCAATAAAACACGATCCATGCAAGCGCAAAGGTCAGTTCGTTTTTCTCATATAATTTTTTCATTTCATTTACTCCTCTGTCGTTGATACCGCGTCTGTGCCTGACGTTTGAAGTTGAATGTGGATCTTTCAAGCACGATTCCCGCACCGATGATCTTCGGAAACACACCATGCTGTTTTGTCATCCATGCAAAATATGCCATTATCGGCGAAAAGAAGGCGAACACAGTCCAACCGATGATAAACGATCGACCGTAGACTCCGCGGGTAAGCATAGCCGTCGCATAATATGTAAGCAACATTCCAATGCAAAACGGAAAAATATTCAGCATTGCGGCTTTCTTTGTCGGGCTGTATACGGCGATCAGTGTTCCAAGCAGGATCCAAACCGACATCTGAGAAAAGATTTCTCCGAGAATCGGACAATAAATATCGAACAGTCTTGACAGCGTGCCGAGAAAAAGATCGACGAAAAACATGGATAGCGGGTTTGGCAATTTATTTGTTTTCATTGATCCTCAGCCCAAATGCTTTTTGTAAAATTTACGATCTCCTGAAGCGTCATGACCTTGCAGCCCTTGCTTTTGTAATACGCAAGCAGCTCAGGCAACTTCTTTTTATCGTAACTCGTGATGCAGTCTGACAGCACATGAACGGAATATCCGCTTTTTGTCATATTGAAGCAGGTGGATTTGATGCAGGCTGCGGCGTCCGCGCCGGCAATATAAAACTCGGTAATGCGGTGCTCCTGAATAAAGGCGGCAAAAGCCTCGCTGGTCATGGCGTTGCTTTTTGATTTCGTAAAAATATGGTCGGACACGACGCTCATTTCAGGGACAAACTCTGCGCCATGCGTACCGGGCTTGAATGTTCTTGTTCCCGCGGACAGGTTGTTGTGCTGAATGTAAATGATCCACAGATCCATTTGGACAGCCCATTCGATCGCCGCATTGACCTTTTCAATGATTTCTCTATAGTTTTTAGTGATGTCATTTTGCAGGTCGATTACCAACAGTGCGCTGTTTTTCATTCTGTATTCCTCCATAATGTCACTGTTTTTTGCGCCACACTTCCGGTTGCAGAGAACGATCCGTACGGAGATGTGAAAGCAAAACTTGCCGCCATGATTCGCGGATAAGCTGATTGAGTATCACTTACCTATATATTATAGCTACCTACCGTTCGGCTGTCAAGAAGCTTGGGCAAAAAAGAAAATAAAAAGTGCAGTATACGATTGAGGTGAGATCAAAAAGTTGGCAAAAAAAGAGAAGGGCAGTTTTAACTGTCCTTCTCTTTTGGCTGCGGCACTAGGATTCGAACCTAGGTAATGACGGAGTCAGAGTCCGTTGCCTTACCGCTTGGCGATGCCGCATTAACAAAAAATATAATACCATAATATCCGATGCTTGTCAAGATATTTTTCGATATTTTTTGTAAAAACGGAAAATAAATCGTAATTTGTATGATTACGACATAGCTTACCTTAAATATTATCGGTAAAAGCCACGAAATTTATTCGCTTTTCTGCTTCACAAACAGCATAATATGTGATATAATCATAAAAATATGTTTACTATTCGGTGTCAGTGAAAGGAATGATCACAAAATGATAATTACTCCAAAAGAGACTACCATTGCCTACAGATGCCCCTCCTGCGGCAAAGGCGTGAAAAGTATTGTAGGTATTTTTTCGCTTACCGGAGACCGTATGCGTTTAAAATGTCAATGCGGTGAAAGTCATCTTGACATAGAGAAAAATAAGAGCGGCAAGGTGAAAGTGACCGTGCCCTGTATGCTTTGCGGCACCGATCACAGCTTTACTATCGCGGATGACTCTTTCTTTAAAAAAGAACTGTTCAAATACCCATGCACATACACGGGAATTGATTGCTGCTTTATCGGCACGGAGGAAAAAGTCGACGGTGCGCTTGAGAAAAACGAAGCGGATATAGTAGAACTGTGCAAGCAGGTCGGACTCGGTGATCCCTCGGATATGCTTCGCGCGAACAGTTCGGATGATTCTGACGACGATGATATGGAGAATACCGACGAGGATGTGCTTGACACTATAGTTTTCGTACTTCGCGATCTGCTTGACACCGGTTCGATCAAATGCAAATGCGACGCGCCTGACTTTGACTACGTGCTTTGCAAGGGATACGTCAAGGTGTTTTGCAAAAACTGCGGGGCAAGCGCGGACATTCCGGCGCGCGGCAAATCGGATGCGGAACATTTTCTTGAATGTTACGAGCTTGATCTGAAATAAAACGCATATAAGAAAAGTGGCAAAGACAGTTATGCGGCATATGATAATATCAGAGAGCAAAATTTTCGACAATGTTGAAAGAGCGAAGCTCTGATAATATCAGAGAGCAAAGCTTTCGGCGCTGTTAAAAGAGCATAGCTCCTAAAACATCAGAGAGAAAAGCTCTCCGCTGCATACATAGCAGCGAAAGCCGCAGCTGTTTTTCCGCCGCCGACAGCTTGCAGGGCTTGGTGCGGCGGAGAAAGAGAGAAATCATGAATAACTGTCTTTGCAATCTTTTTGACGACAAATGCGTTTGGATCATTATTATCGCGCTTCTCATTCTGTTCTGCTGCTGCGGCTGCTGATAACTGATAGCGGCATGGAAAACTGATTCCATGCATACCTTAATATGCGCTGCCCGCCGCAAACCGTTTCGGTTTGCGGCGGGTTTTTTATATTTCAATCAAAGGCTTCGTTCAGATCCGGCTTCTTGCGTTTGTACTCGCTCGGCGACATACCGACGCGCTTTTTAAATACCTTTGAAAAGTTGAAAACGTCGTCGTATCCGACCATATTTGCGGATTCGGATACCTGATATCCGTCTGCAAGCAGGCGGCCGGCGGCAGCTATTCTTGTGTCGATAATATAATCCCTGACCGTGGTGTTGTATCTCTTGCGAAATTCGCGTGCAAGAAAATATCTGTCGATGCAAAATTTTTGAGATACCGATTCAACTGTAATATTATACATATAATTGAATTTTATATAGGTTCTCGTGTCGGCAACTCTGTCGGTTTCGGTGTCATTGGAATCAAACAGTTCGTAAAACAGTTCATACATCAGGGAAGTATATTTTGCAGGTGATTTTTTTTCGGAAGCGGCAAGCTTTCTTATGTCGAAAAATACTTCGCCGTGATATTTTATGACCCGTTTCAGCGAACGTAGCTTATCAGCGTAGCTTCCGACAAAACCGAGCCATATGTATTCCCAAGGTTCTTTTTCGTCTGCGCGATATTCACAGCGCTCACCCGGACAGATAATAAAAAGTTTTCCGGGCGTAATGTCAAACGTTCCCATCGGAGAATGAAAGGTTCCTTTGCCTGAAACGCAATAATGTATAAGAAAATAATTTCGCACGGTCAACGGTGAACGGTGGCGAGGCGGACATTTTTGATATCCGCAGGTTATGGGTCTGATATCGAGCGATTCGGAATTTATCACGATATCATTGAGCGAGCCGATAAACATATTATCCATAATTTACCTGTTGAGTGCCAAAGGCAATCGGAGTTAAAATTAAAGAAACGGCAAACGCGGCTTCGCGGTGTTTCTCTGATTAAATAATAACATACATTTACCAAGAAAATCAATGTTTTTTTGAAAATAGTTGTGATATTATTGAATATAATAGCACAGATTGACATATCTGGTTTGGGAAAGGAAGCGCAATGATGAGAAAATCATATTTAAATCGGACCTTAAAAAAGCTGCTTGCGGTATTGCTTGCGATACTGATGCTGCCTATCGGGAGCCTTTCGGTATTTGCCGAGTCCGAAAGCGTCAGAGCTGTACGTGACAGTCAACTCGGCGGAGAGCGGAGCAGTCTTTTCAGCTACGATTGGAGATTTACGCTCGGTGATTCAAAGGAGTATTCCGGGCGTGAGTTTGACGACTCCGGTTGGAAAAAGCTTGATCTGCCTCATGATTTCAAGATAACCGACCGTGACCCCGAAAAGTGGCTTACCGATGAGATCGGTTGGTATCGCAAAGCTTTGTATCTGCCCGAATCAGAACGCGGGAAAGAAGTGTCCCTGCGCTTTGACGGCGTGCAATGCCGCACGACGGTGTATGTAAACGGCGAGTATGCCGGATATTATCCGGGAGGATATTCTTCATTTAATATTGATATAACCAAGTTTTTAAAATTCGGCAACTCTGGAAATACGATCGCCGTAAAAGTGGATTGGACCCGTCAGGATGCATGGTGGGTGCCGGGCGCTGGCATACAGCGTGATGTATGGCTGACCGTTACCGATAAGCTTTGCGTAAATTACGGCGGTACATACATATATACTGACGGAACAAGCAAGGCAACGATCGAGACCGAGATCAGAAACTATTATGATACCGACAAAAGCGCAACCGTAAAGCAAACAGTGCTCGATCGCTACGGAAAGGCGGTTGCGACCTCG
>DHJP01000098.1:361-14530 GCA_002404395.1 Clostridiales bacterium UBA4717 | reverse complement strand
GCGGCAGAATGGGGATTTTTATGGCAAAACGCAGAGTATTTACGTTTGTCTTTGTGATTTTGACTCTCACAAGCTTTTTTATCGCCTATCTTTCGGGAAAAGTATTTCCGCTGATACGTACAAAAGCGGAAGCGGAACTTAACAACCGTTTGACCGCAG
Source organism: Clostridiales bacterium UBA4717 (assembly GCA_002404395.1). Lineage (GTDB taxonomy): Bacteria > Bacillota > Clostridia > Oscillospirales > CAG-272 > UBA4717. Next base: position 14,371 of record DHJP01000098.1, on the reverse strand, counting down.
CGCTCGACGCAGCGCTTGCCGACATAGACGACACGAGCGATATAATAAGCTGTGCTGCAAATGCTCCCGACGGGATCTGCTCCTTTTCGGTAAATGCCGCCAAACTCGCAAAACTGCGCTCAACGCTGTCGGATTCGGTTCGGAATAAGCTTATCTCCGACACGTCGCATCCGATGCGTATTTCGCTCGGAAGCCTTTCGGGGATCCCGTTTTTTTACGGTCGCGGCGCACACGTGAATATTAAATTTTCCTCGCTCTATTCTGTCTCCTGCGATACCGAGAGCGAGTTCCTGTCCGCCGGGATAAATCAGACGCTTCATCGGATAGTGCTTACGCTTAAGGTTACTTCCGGGCTTGCCGAGCCCGGACTTTCGGAACGTCTCGACGCGGAAACATCGGTGATCCTCTGCGAAACGTTAGTCGCGGGAAAGGTTCCGGGCGCATATACCTCTATCACACGCTCGGGCGGCGGCATTTCGGAAGATGAATTTGATGTGCGCGCTTACGGCGCTTCATGACAGTATATTGCTTTTATTTTGCAAAGGCAAAAAAATCCGCGCGATTCTATTGCAATCGGCAGGCTTATGTGGTAAAATTATCATGATATTTTTAAATATTCGATTCTTTTGCGAAAGGCCGCCGACAGCGGAAAAATTAACATGAAAAAGATCGTTTCACTGATGCTTGCTCTCATAATACCGACCGTCCTGACCCTCGGCGTGCTTGCCGAAGCTTCGGCAGGGGGCTTTCGCGACGCAGGCGTCAGATGCATTTTTGACGCAAATGATTTTAAATATAATAACAGCGCATACCGCGTCACAAGCGACATAACTCTCACCCAAGAGTCCGAGAACGGAACGCGCTTTGTTCGCCTGAGCGCCGAAGCGGGAACTTACGACAACGGTGATCTGTTAATGACGCTGAGTCCGAATTATATGGAGACCGATCCGCTTGCAGGCCGGTTCATGCTTATAAAATACCGCACCGACATCGCCGCGCCGAATCTGCAGCTCGACTATATTACCGCCGAGGGCGGCCATACCTGGCTCAAAAGCACAGTGAGACTCACAAACAACAATGAGTGGAATACCGATGTTATCAATATCGGGGACACCGTGACCGCGCTTCCGGAAGAAAGCGTTCAGTCTACGATCACATTCAAATTCTGGGGTTCGCACAGCAAAAATCTCAAAACGGCTTCGCATATCGATATAGAATTTCTCGGCTTTTTCGGAAATGAGTCGGAGGCACGCGAATATCAATACTCACAGCTTGAAGACGCGGCGTACCGCGAACTGTTCGGGCTTGACTCGGTGGATCTGCGCGGTGATGACGAGCGTGCGATCCGCGGATATTTAGACGATGCCGCGCTTCTCAAGGCACGGATACTTGCAAACAACGAATCGCTTGAAGTATCCGGCGTCAAATACTATGTTTCCTCCGCGCACGGTGATGATTCAAACAGCGGAAAATCACCCTCCGAGGCTTGGAAAACGGTCGATAAGGTCAACAATTTCGAATTTTCCGAAGGCGCCGGCGTGTACTTTGAACGCACCGGTGTCTGGCGCGAGCAGTTAAGAACGCAAAACGGCGTGACCTACACCGCCTACGGTTCGGGAGCAAAGCCGCTTTTCCTCGGCTCGGTCGACGGCAAGGATCCGTCAAAATGGAACGAAGCATATCCGAATATATGGGAGTTTGCGGACACGTTTGAACCCGAAAACAAGCCTTGCAACATAGTCGCGGACAACGAAACGCTTTGGGGGATCAAGGTCGAGAAAAAAGCCGGTTCGTCATATCGGGTCGAACACGGCAGCTGTTTTAACGGCAGATCGTATTGCGACAACTCGTCGCAGCTTGAGTTCAACGATGAGAGCAACCTTAAAAGCGACCTTGAATATTACTATAACCCCGAATCGAAGAAGTTTTTCGTCTATTCGGAATACGGAAATCCCGGAAACGCCTTTGAAACCTTTGAAATAGTCAAAGCCGGAAACGGAATAAGGAGCAATCCCGGCTCGCAGAATATTACCGTCAACAATCTTTGCCTCAAATACTTCGGAAATCACGGAGTGGGGATCTTCAATGCGAAGAACTACACCGTCAGCTATTGTGTGATCGGCTTCATCGGCGGAAACGGTCTCGGAAACGCGATCGAATCCTGGACAAACGCCGACAATTTTTACGTGCACCACAACTATGCGTATCAATGCTACGACTGTGCCTTTACCGCGCAGGGGAACGTGACCGACAGAAGCGTTACGATACAAAACGTAAAAATGCACGACAATATCGCCGAATACTGCAACTCGGGACTTGAATTCTGGCTCACCACGAGTCTTGAGAACCACGAAACATACGGCACGATCGGCACTATGCGCGACGTCGAGCTTTATGACAACTATACGCTGTACGCCGGCTACGGCTGGAGCAATCAGCGTGAAAACAAGGACTACAATTTCTTCTACGGCGGCAGTGCCGTCAGCTATTCGGTCTACGAAAACTTCCGTATGCACGACAACATAAACCTGTTCACCGAAAACAGCGGACTGAGAGCCAGACCGATCAATTCGGATAATGCGTATAAGCTGTCGGACAACGTATACGTGATGAAAAAAAGCGCGATCTCATACCGCACTGCCTCGCGTGCGGACAACTTCATGTACGGGATCGAAAGCGGCTATAAAGTAAACGAATACGATCTTGCCAAGCTTAACCATTACAAGGTAGATGTAAACTCGACTTATTACGTCATAAGCAACAACTATCTGCCTTTCGGCTTCAACTCGGCGTATGATAAAGTCATCGGCGACGTCAACGGCGACGGAGAAACAGATACGCTTGATATGTTACTCATGCTGCGTTATTTAAATTATTCAAGCCGCGGCGAAAATATATTTTACACGCTCAGTGCCGATATAAACGGCGACGGAAACGTAACGCTTTCTGACGCTGTAAGGCTTGCGCGCAAACTCGCCGGCTGGCGCGGGTATGAAAACTTGTCGTCGGACACTGACGACAGCGGTGCCGACCGCGACGTATATTCTCCGAGATACGGAATCTGATATCGAAGTCCAAAACCATCGTTTGTTTTTTGAGCCGCCTACGGCGGCAGAGGGTCAAATAAAAAATGAAACTTCTTGAAGAAAAAATACTTACCGACGGCGAAATGCTCGACGGCGGAGTGCTTAAAGTAAACAACTTTTTAAACCACATGATCGACGTTGAGCTGTTAAACGAAATGGGCAAAGAATTTGCACGGCTTTTCAAGGGTCTCGGCATAAACAAGCTGCTTACGGTCGAAGCCTCGGGCATAGCGATCGCGGCGATCACAGCTCAGTATTTTGACGGTGCGAAGGTGCTTTTTGCCAAAAAGTATCAGACACGCAACCTTGATCCGGATACATACAGCGCACAGGTAATGAGCTTCACTCACGGCAGAGAATATACAATAAGAGTTTCAAAGACCTTCCTCGGCAAAGAGGACAGAGTGCTTATAATCGACGACTTTCTCGCAAACGGTGAAGCTGCGCACGGAATGATCGATCTCGTACGTCAGGCAGGCGCAACGCTTTGCGGCGTCGGCATCTGTATCGAAAAGGCGTTTCAAAAGGGAGGCGCTTCCCTGCGCGCCTCGGGAGTCAATCTCCACTCGCTTGCAATTGTCGATATGTCGGGCGATACGCGCGCGCTGAAATTCATCGAAGAATCCGAACTTGAAAAAACTCAGAAAAAATAATTTTTTTCAAAAAACTCTTGACAAGGGCAATTGACGGTGCTATAATTGCACCATAAATCAAGAAACCGATGATAAAGTGTAAGTACACAGAGCAAACGGTCTCAGAGAGCCGCTGATGGTGTGAAGGCGGTACAACGGTGCTTTGTCGAATGGGCTTTTGAGGGCAATGCGAAAGGAAGTTTCCGATTAGCATTGACGCAGTACACACTGTGTTAACAAAAGTGCGTACATGATAGTGTGCGAGGTGAGCGGATATCTTTGGATATCAACTCGGGTGGTACCGCAGGATTTTACAGCCTGTCCCGATTTTCGGGACAGGCTTTTGTTTTTCTCCCGACGCTTTACCGCTTTTACGCTTTCGGTTTAAGATTTGAGTGCTGAAACGCGCTCGGAATTTTTGCGGGCATCGCCCGATAGATCATGCGCCGCATTTTACTGCGGCAGAATGGAGTAAAAAATGAAAAAGTTCATCGTTTTGTTTACCGTCGTTGCATTAGTGCTTGCTTCTCTCGTTTCCTGCGGTACCCCCAAGACCACGGAATCCGATTCGCTGAGCCTTGACAACTCTGCCGAGAGCACTGCCGAGAATACAAATGATTCTGAAACGCTGAAGGTCGGCGTCATTCAATACGTAAGCCACCCTTCACTTGACAACTGCTATGCAGGCGTCGAAGCCGCGCTCAAAGAGCACTACGGCGACAAAGTCGAGATCACCCGTCAGATCGGTTCCGACTCCTCACCCGACTCCGACTGCTCCACCTACGCAAAGCAGTTTGCGGCTCAGAATTACGATATACTGATCCCGATCGCCACTCCGGCGGCATCAAGCGCATTCGCAGCAGCCGAGGATAAGGATATCCCCGTAGTATTCTGCGCCGTCTCCGACCCGGTCTCGGTAGGACTTGCCGAATCGCTTGACAAACCCGGCTACAACTGCTCCGGCACCTCCGACGTGCTTGATATGGACGCTCAGATAAATCTGATCACCGCGCTCGCTCCCGACACCGCAAAAATCGGTGTGCTCTACACCACGAGCGAAGCAAACTCGATCGCTCAGCTCGCGCTTTTGGAAGCAGCAGCCGCAAAGAAAAATATTGAGATCGTCGCCTCGGGTATTCAGAATGACGCGGACATTCCCGCAGCCGCAGCCGCGCTTGCCGCAAAGGTCGACTGCATCAACAACTTCACCGACAACAAAGTGGTAAACAACCTGACCGTTGTGCTCGACGCGGCAAACAACGCCGGCATCCCGGTATACGGCTCTGAGATAGAGCAGGTAAAGAACGGCTGCCTAGCTTCGGTGTCGATAGATTATGTGGCACTCGGCAAAGTTACCGGCGAAATGGCAATTGAAGCGCTTGACGGCGCAAAGCTTGCCGATATGGCAGTGCGCACGATCTCGGATGCAACTCCGGTCATCAACACGGAAGTGCTTGAACGCTTTGAAATGAGCATACCCGAAGGCTTTGAAAATGCCGAAAAGGTCGTAACCAACAAATAATACGCAGCTGGTATAACACCGACGCCGCGCAAAAATACGCGGCGTCGGCAAACCAAAAAAGGAGAAACCGATGTCGGTAATTGCAGCTTCACTTGACGTTATATTGCAGGACGGACTTGTTTATGCCCTGCTCGCAATGGGATATTACATATCATATACGGTACTTGATTTTCCCGATCTTACGGTTGAAGGAGCCGTGCTTTCGGGCGGCGTAGTGTTCGGATTGCTTGTTAAAGCGGGGGTAAATCCCTGGCTTGCCATGCTTGCCGGATTTGCGGTCGGGTTTATCTTCGGAGCGCTTACCGGCGTACTTCACGTAAAACTCAAGATACGTCCGCTGTTGTGCGGCATACTTGTTTCAACCGCGCTTATAACGGTGAATCTTGTGGCGACGGTTGCCGGAATGGGCGGAGACTTTGCCGGAAACGGCGCACTTTCGACCGTTGATCTCGGACGGGGGATCCCGACAATAATCCGAGTGGCGCCGATCAATAAACTGCCTTCGGATTTTTACGGCTTCAATCTGCGTAAGCTGATCGCCTTTCTGGCGGTTGCGCTCGTTTTCAAGTTTGCGCTCGATCTGTATTTGAAAACCCAAAGCGGGCTTTTGCTCCGCGCCGCGGGAAACAATTCGCAATATGTAATAATGCTCGGAAAAGATCCCGGAAATTATAAGATCCTCGGTCTCGCCATCGGAAACGGCTTTGCCGGGGTCTGCGGCGCGCTTATCGCTCAGAGCCGCGGCAATGTCAATCAGGGCATGGGTATCGGCATGGTAGTGATCGGACTCGCGTCGCTTATAATCGGACTTTCGCTCTTCGGCAGAATACGTGCGATAAAGCCGACTACCGCCGTGATCTTCGGCTCGATAATATATGAAGCCTGCCTCGGTGCCGCGACCTTGATCGGCGTGCCTTCGGCATACAACAAGCTTATAATGGCGATGTTGTTCACCGTCTCGCTTATATTGAGCGGAAAAATGAAAAAAGCGAAAGGAGCCCGTAACTGATGCTCGAACTTTCAAAGCTTTGTCTCGATTTCAATGCCGGGACACCGGATGAAGTCAGACTTTTCAATGAATTCAACTTTAAGGTCGAAAGCGGTTCATTTGTATCGGTAGTCGGCTCAAACGGTTCAGGCAAAACCACTCTGCTCAATCTGATCTGCGGTTCGCTCATGCCGAACTCCGGCAACCTGCTCTTCGACGGCAAAGATATTACGAGGCTTCCGGAATATAAGCGTGCGGCTTTTATCGGCCGCGTGTATCAGGATCCGAAAATCGGAACCTGCCCCGAACTTACGGTGTACGAAAATATGGCACTTGCCGATAACAAAGGCAGACCCTACTCGCTTACTCCCGCAATAAGCCGCGAACGCTGTGCGCATTATGCGGAGCTTGTCAGCGAATGTCACATGGGACTTGAAAACCGTATGAATGTTAAAGTCGGCGCGCTGTCGGGCGGTCAGCGTCAGGCGCTCGCGCTCGTAATCGCCGGAATGACTGACATAAAGCTGCTTATCCTTGACGAACATACGGCAGCGCTCGACCCCAAAACGAGCGAAATCGTCATGGAACTGACCGACAGGCTCGTAAAAAGCAAAAACATCACCACGCTTATGGTAACTCACAATCTGCGCTTTGCACTTGAATACGGCGACCGCTTGGTAATGATGCATGAGGGAAATATCGTGCTTGACAAAGCCGGAAGCGCCAAGCAAAAGCTGGTGCTCGACGATATTCTCGACATATTCACTCAAATCAGCATAGAGTGCGGAAACTGACCTAATATATTCTGTACCATACTAAAAACAAAGGAGATCCCCGAACGCGCAAGGCGGTGTCGCTTAAGCGTTTCGGCGAATTTCCTTTGTTTTTTTGCAAAATTGCATATAATAATGCACAGCGCGACACTATTTTTTATGTTTTTTCTGCTTGACTTCGCATATTTTAAGTTGTATAATTTGGAGTATGTATATTTTAAAGGGGGGTGTGTTCATGGAACGGATCGCAAACGAGCTGATGAATGAGCTCAACTGCGATGTGGCGTTTACTATACCGATTTTCGGCGGCATTGACGTGCTCGAATCGGTAGTGATAACCTGGATAATCATGGCGGTACTCGTGCTACTTTCAATAATATTCGTGCGCAATCTCAAGCTCGTGCCGACAAGCAAGGTTCAGGTCGCACTTGAAGCGGCGGTGGGCTTTTGCCGTGATTTTTTCAGAGACATTCTCGGTAAAGAGGGCGACAGATATATACCGTTTCTGTCAACGGTGATGATATATATCGGATGCGCCAATCTGATCGGGCTTTTCTCGCTGAAACCGCCGACCAAGGATATAAACGTCACGCTTGCGCTGTCACTTATCAGCATCATACTTATCGAGGGCTGCGGACTTGCCAAAAAGGGTCCGAGACGCTTTTTGAAAAGCTTTGCCGAACCGATAGCGGTAGTCGCACCGATCAACGTACTTGAGCTTGTGATCAAACCGCTTTCACTGTGTATGCGACTTTTCGGAAACGTGCTCGGCGCATTTGTTATCATGGAGTTGATAAAGCTCGTGGTTCCCGTAGCGGTACCGGTAGTATTTTCGCTCTATTTTGATATATTTGACGGTATAATTCAAACGTATGTTTTTGTTTTTCTGACCTCATTGTTCATGAAAGAAAATCTCGAATAAACGCGGCGGTCGCAGTTATATCCGACCGCAGATAAGATTTGCGCCGCTATGCGGCAGGAGGTAAAATCATGTCAATCTATGTTGCTATCGGAGCGGCTATCGCCGTACTTACCGGCGCGGCTGCCGGAATCGGAATCGGTATTGCCACCGGAAAAGCGGTGGATGCCATCGCCAGACAGCCGGAGGCTGACGGCAAGATAAGCAAAACGCTGCTGCTCGGCGCCGCGCTTGCCGAAGCGACCGCAATTTACGGCTTCGTTATCGCCGTACTTATCATCCTCTTCCTGAAATAAGCGCAGTTCTGCTTATATCGGGACGCGGCGCGAAACATAACCTGTAACTTGCTTCGCGCAATATAAACTGAGGAGCCGCCGTCGGCGGCATGGTGATACTATGCTGAAAATTGATATATGGAATATCGTATTTGCGATCGCAAATATACTTATACTTTATGTGCTGTTGCGTATATTCCTCTGGAAGCCGGTGCTTGCAATAATGGATAAGCGCGAAAAGCTCATAAAAGAATCGCTTGATGAAGCGGAGCAAAAACGCGCCGATGCCGAAAAACGCAAAGCCGAAGCCGAGCGCGAACTTTCACAAGCGAAGGCAACCGCAGAGGCAAAGGCTGCCGAAATATTAAACTCGGCGGACGCAAAAAAAGATTCTATACTTGAGAGCGCGAAAAACGAAGCCGAAGCTATAGTAAGCGACGGCAGAGCGCGCGCAGAGCTTGAGAAAAAACAGATACTTGATTCCGCACGCGGCGAACTTGTGGAGCTTGCCGCCGAAACAGCCGAAAAGCTTGCCGGCGTCAAAGCCGACCGCACCGATGCCGACGCGCTTTTTTCCGAAATAGTCGAAAAGGCAGGTAAATAAGTGTGGGAAACGAAAAGCTCGAAAAACCAAACGACACGCTCGGCAGATCCGAAGCGGTCGAACTGCTTCTCGGCTCCAAAAAACTGCTGAAAGCAAACCTCAGATATGCGTATCTGCCCTCAAAAGAACTGTTGGACAAGCTGACCGAAACGCTTGAAGCGCGCTTCCCCGACTGTACGGTAATGCTTGAAACCGTGCTTGACAAAACGCTTATCAACGGCTACGTGCTCAAAGTCGGAGATGAAGTTACCGACAACAGCTTCAAGGGAAAACTTCAGAAGCTCGTAAACAAGGTCAGAGCCGGAAGCGGGGACGTTATTTCGCTCATGCGCTCCGAGATCGAAGGCTTTGACGGCGAGCTCTCACCCGAAGAAGGCGGCCTTGTCCGCTTTGTCGGAGACGGTATCGCCTCGGTTGACGGAATATCGCACGCCGAATACGGCGAGATCGTAGTATTTGAGTGCGGCGTGCGCGGAATGGTTCAGAATATTTCTCCCGAGTCGATTGACTGCATTATTTTCGGCTCGGAGGATGAGATCACCGAAGGCTCAAAGGTGCTGCGCACTCACCGAAGCGCGGGCATCCCGGTCTCCGAAAAACTGCTCGGACGGGTAGTTGACCCGCTCGGCACGGTTATAGACGGCAAATCGCCTGTCGAAGCCGAGGAATACTGCCCTGCGTTTTGCGAAGCTCCGGGCGTTATCGACCGTAAGCCGGTAAATGTACCGCTTCAGACCGGTATTCTCTCGATCGATTCCATGTTCCCGATCGGCAGAGGTCAGCGCGAATTGATCATCGGCGACCGTCAGACCGGCAAAACCTCGATTGCACTTGATACAATAATAAATCAAAGAGACAAAAACGTCATATGCGTGTATGTCGCGATCGGTCAAAAAGCGTCAAGCATTGCGCATACCGTAAGAACGCTTAAGGAAAACGGCGCGCTTGACAACACCGTAATACTCGCCGCCACCGCAAGCGACTGCGCCCCGTTACAATATATTGCCCCATATGCAGGCACGGCGATCGCCGAATATTTCATGCATCGCGGACGCGACGTGCTGATAGTATACGACGATCTGACCAAGCACGCGGTCGCATACCGCGCGCTGTCATTGCTCCTAAAGCGTCCGCCGGGCCGCGAAGCATACCCCGGAGATGTCTTTTATCTGCATTCTCGACTGCTTGAACGCTCCTGCCGACTGAATGACGCTCACGGCGGAGGTTCGCTTACCGCACTGCCTATCGTAGAAACTCAGGCAAGTGACATTTCGGCATACATTCCGACAAATGTTATCTCGATCACCGACGGACAGATCTTCTTGGAAAGCGACCTGTTCTTTGCAGGCATACGTCCCGCAGTCAACGTCGGACTTTCCGTATCGCGTGTAGGCGGCGCGGCGCAGACCAAAGCCATGAAAAAACTCTCGGGCACACTCAGAATTGACCTCGCACAATACAACGAAATGCGCTCGTTTACGCAGTTTTCCTCCGATCTTGACGAGGAGACGGCAAAAGAGCTTGCACACGGCGGCGTGCTTACCGAACTTTTGAAGCAGCCGCTTTGTAAGCCGAAGTCGCTGTGCCTGATGCTGACCACTCTGTACCTTGCCAAAAGCGGCGCCCTCGATCGTGTCGGCGCTCACGAGGCGCTTACGTTTTCGGCAAACGTTGCCGAAACGCTTGCCGAAAAGCACCCCGAAACCGCAAAAGCCATGAACCGCGGTGAATTCGGCGAGGATACAGTCGAATTGATAGAGCAGATCGTAACCGAGCGCCTTGAGGCGGGTGACAGCAATAATGGAAAACGCTAAGGATATACTCGCGCGTATCCACGGAATTGAGGATACGCGAAAGATCACAGGCGCAATGTACATGATCTCCTCGGCTAAGCTCAGAAAAGCCAAGAAAAAGCTTGACGGCGTTACCGATTATTTTGAGACCATGCAAAAGACTATTGAGGATATACTTATGCATATGCCCGAACTCAAGCATAAGTATTTTGACGGTATGCCGCTTGAACACAACTACGAGGCAAGACGCGCGTATATTGTTATCACCTCTGACAAAGGACTTGCAGGCTCGTACAATCAGGCGATGATCCGCCATGTTGAAGATAAGCTTTCACGCTACAAAAACGCAACGCTTTACCTGATCGGTCAGGTCGGATATCATCACTTCGACCATACAAACTACCGTATGGACCGTGACTTCTTCTATTCTTCAAAGGAACCGTCGCTCCAACGCGCGCGCAATATCACCATGGATATGCTTGACCTTTACGAAGAAAACAAAGTCGACGAAGTATACATCATGTACACAAAAGCCGTGTCGCCGTTTCTGTGCGAGCCTCATTCGATAAAGCTCCTGCCGCTTAACCGCGTGGACTTTATCGGCTCGGAAGTCGAAGAATACCGACGCGATACACTGTTTTACCCCTCTCCGCAAGCGGTGATCGACGAGGTCGCGCCGATATATATGCACGGCATAATATTCAGCGCAATGTCCGAGTCGTATTTTTCGGAGCTCAACACCCGAATGTCGGCAATGGACGCCGCTACCAAAAACGCCGACGAGATGCTTGCAAAACTGAAGCTTGAATACAACCGCTCAAGGCAGGCTGCCATCACAAGGGAAATTACCGAGGTGATCGGCGGCTCGGGCATATTCAAAAAGAAATGAGGTCATGAAAGTGGAAAACAAACCCGCGGACGCAAAAATAATAGCCGTGACCGGTCCTGTCGCGGATGTGTTGTTTGAAAACGGACACGTACCGAAGGTCAAAGAAGCCCTGACAGTAAACGTCAGGGGAAAGACACGGGTGCTTGAAGTCGCCCAGATCCTCGGCGGCGGAGCAGTCAGAGCAATAGTCATGTCAGAAAGCGAAGGACTTCATAAGGATATGGAAGTCAAAGCAACGGGCAGCGTGATAAGTGTGCCGGTCGGCGAAGCCACTATCGGCAGAATGTTCAATATGCTCGGCGAGGCGATCGACGGCGAGGGCGAAGTCAAAGCCGAGCGCCATATGCCGATTCACCGCAAAGCACCTTCGTTTGAAGAACAAAGCGAATCAATAGAGTTGCTTGAAACCGGGATCAAGGTAATCGATCTGCTCGCGCCGTATGCAAAGGGCGGCAAGATCGGACTCTTCGGCGGCGCCGGAGTCGGAAAAACCGTCCTGATACAGGAATTGATACGCAACGTCGCGACCGAACACGGCGGATACTCGATATTCACGGGAGTCGGCGAACGCTCGCGCGAAGGAAATGATCTTTGGTGCGAAATGAAAGAATCGGGCGTTATCAATAAGACCGCGCTCGTGTTCGGTCAGATGAACGAACCGCCCGGAGCCAGAATGAGAGTCGCACAGACCGGACTCACCATGGCGGAATACTTCCGCGACGAGTGCGGCAAGGACGTATTGCTCTTCATCGATAATATTTTCAGATTTATCCAAGCCGGAAGTGAGGTCTCGGCTTTGCTCGGACGTATGCCGTCGGCAGTCGGATATCAGCCGACGTTGGCAAGCGAGCTCGGCGAGCTTGAGGAACGCATCACTTCGACCAAAAAAGGATCTATAACCTCGGTGCAGGCAGTATATGTACCGGCGGATGATCTTACGGACCCCGCGCCGGCGACCACCTTTGCGCATCTTGACGCCACTACGGTGCTTTCGCGAAAGATCGTCGAACAGGGTATATATCCGGCAGTCGATCCGCTTGAATCCTCATCAAGAGTGCTTGAAGAGGATATCGTAGGCAAGGAGCACTACCGGGTCGCGGGCAAAGTGAAGCAAATGCTTCAGAAATACCGCGAGCTTCAGGATATCATCGCAATTCTCGGTATGGACGAGCTAGACGAGGAAGACAAAAAAACGGTGTTCAGAGCGCGCAAGATCCAAAAATTCCTGTCACAGCCGTTCTTTGTAGCCGAAAACTTCACCGGCGTCAAAGGTAAATTTGTTCCGCTTTCCGAAACGATACGCGGATTTAAAATGATCGTTGACGGTGAGCTTGACGATATTCCCGAGTCGGCATTCTTCAATGTCGGCGGGATCGACGAGGCGCTTGAAAAAGCTTCGTCGGCACATCATGAGAATTAGGCGCCGATCCACGACAGGTATATCACCCGGGTAAGGTCCGCTTTTCGGGATGGATCCCGAAAAAGCTGTCGGGCGTCAAGCCGTAATTTTACAGCGGAAGTTACCGTTATAAAATTACCGATTATTTTTGAGTCGGCTGCGCCGACATAAGCTACGATATGAACTTCCATCTCAAAATAACGGCAAGCGCACGTTCGTTCTTCGACGGCGAATGCGAAAGCCTTATAGTGCCCACCGAAGCCGGTATGTACGGCATTCTCGCAATGCACGAATCGGCAGTGATCGGAATTACGGTAGGCGCAATGAAATACCGTCTGCCGGGAGAACGCGATCATACCACCGTTGTCGTCGGCGAGGGCTTTGCACGCGTGTCAAACAACACCGTGACCGTGCTCGTTGACAGCGTTGAGCTTCCGGAAGAAATTGACGCCAACCGCGCACGCGAAGCTAAAGCGCGTGCCCTTGAGCATATGCAACAGCGCAAAAGTCTGCATGAGTATTATCAGGGCAAGCTTGCGATGACGCGCGCCATGACCCGACTCAAGGTTAAAGAAGGCAAATACCTTTGATAATTGTTTTGCTTCCGAGCGCAGGACCGCGCCTGAAGCCGCATAACGCCCAAACGATGGTTTAAAGTCAAAAATAAGCCGGCTCCCCCTGTAATTTCGGTTGGCAGGGGGAGCTTCGCGTTTTGCCCGACGCTGCATACCGACAGCCGTGCGACCGACTTATCGCCGAAGTCGGCGTTCGTATTCATCGTATCGCCGTCAGAGTACCAAGCTCAACATATGTCCGGGACGAAAAAACATCGTAAAATGTAAACAAATATGCAAATGTGACCAAAGCACTTGAAATAACCCATCGGGTGTGATAATATAAATGTAATGTTTCAAAAGCGGCGATCAGCGTGAAAGTGCGAACTACACAAAACGAAGTACCGTGTTTCGCGCCGAATTTTGCAAGCCGACACGAAGATCCACCCTTTTTCGGAGTCGCCGTGTGCGGCATGGAGCGCAATATCTTCGTCTTACCCAAGCTTCGCGCCCATAATTTTATCAGCGTTGCTGAATCGAAAATTTACGTTTATTTTTTTGAGCCGCCTACGGCGG
>DHJP01000098.1:0-257 GCA_002404395.1 Clostridiales bacterium UBA4717 | reverse complement strand
ATCGGCGGTCAGGCGCTGATCGAAGGAATAATGATGCGCGGCCCCAAAAAGGTCGCCATGGCGGTAAGAAGAATAGATTCGGGCGAAATGATCGTCAAAGATTGGGAAAACTCAGCAGGAAAAGCTCCGAAGATACTTAAACTTCCGATAATCCGCGGCATTTACAATTTTATATTTTCAATGAAGCTCGGCTATAAGTGCCTGATGGACTCGGCAGAGCTGTCCGGAATGGATGAGCTTGAAGAAAACGAAAAAAA
>DHJP01000117.1:3525-3776 GCA_002404395.1 Clostridiales bacterium UBA4717 | reverse complement strand
CCTGCGTCATTTGCCCATTCGTCGATTATTTCCTTATAGTCCACGAGATCCTGCATACTGCGCGAACCGTACACTATATCAATCTTGCCGTAGCGGTCGCGATAGTGTCTGCAATAATTTATTACCGAGCGAAGCGGCGCAAGACCGATACCGCCGGCAATAAAAAGCATATCGTGACCGACAAATTCGGTATCGACCGGGAATGCTCTGCCGTACGGTCCGCGGATTGTGATCTGCTGACCGACCTCCAT
>DHJP01000117.1:374-3445 GCA_002404395.1 Clostridiales bacterium UBA4717 | reverse complement strand
ACACAGCCGCATTTTTTGATCGAAAATTCCATAAACTCGGTATTTGTCGGCGACGAGGTTATTGAAAACATCGCCTCGCCGACTCCGGGAACCGACAGCATCGCACACTGACCGGGCATATGGTCAAACGCTTTTTTTCCGTCAGGGGTAACGACACGGAAGGTCTTGACGTCCGGCGTGTCGATCCTGATATCGGTAACGACGCCGATCTTCGGCATCAACGGTTCTTTCAAATCAGCCATTCTTCCGACCTCCCAGCTTTTTCATTACCTTTACAATATTCATCTGTATCGGGCACTTCGCAACGCATCTTCCGCATCCGACGCAGGAAAACAATCCGTCGTTGTTGGTCGGATAGTATACGAGCTTGTGCATAAAGCGCTGACGGAAGCGTTCAAGCTGTGTAAGTCTCGGCTGTCCCGCAGACATTTTTGTGAAGTCGGAATACATACATGAATCCCAACATCTGAAACGCTTCACACCGTGACCGGTATTATAATCCTTGATATCATAGCACTGACAGGTCGGACACACAAATGTACAGGTGCCGCAGCCGAGGCAGGACTGCGAAAGTTCGCTCCATTCGGGCGCGTCAAACAATTCGGCGGTTTTGCCCGCTCCGAATCCCTCGGTGGTAAGCGAAGCAAACGGAAGCTTTTTAAGCCGCTCTCCGATAAGCGATTTTTGCTTTTCAACCGCTTCCGGGTCCGCTTCCTCGGTTATCGATTCGAGCCGTTTCATAAGCTTTTCGCCTTTTTCGGTCAGTGCCTTCATACAGAGCGCGCCATCTGTAATCACACAGCTCACATCCCCGTCGGGAGAAGCGGCATCAATTCCGAAAGTACCGCAGAAGCAGGTTTCGGCAGGCTTGTTACATGCAAGCGACATGATCACGCCGTGTTCGCGGCGGTTTTTATAGTATGTATCGGCAGGCTCAGCCAGAAATACCCGATCGAGCACCTCAAAGCTTTTTACGTCGCAGGCACGGACTCCGTATACCACAAAATCCTCGCACTCGCTTCTTGTATCTATTACCTCAATGTTCTTTCCCTCGACCTTAAAATCCATAAGATTCTCGGTCTGCGGGAAGAAAAAGTCTTTTGCACTTCTTACGGTGTTGAGCGCATCGGAGGGCTTTTTCCCGTTTTCCCACTTTTCGAACCTTGCACCGGATTTGCTGTCAATCGGCACATACAGCGTATAGGCTTCGGATACGGCGGCAAATAGCTGATCAAGTTTGTCAAGCGATATTTTACGCATTGTTTCCGCTCCTTTCCACCGCTGCGGACGGCTCTATATCATCGTTTGTGAAATTGACGATCGGCGCACGGCTGCCGACCTCGGCGCCCGCCTGATACTCTCCGTAAAAATTATCAATATCCTTAATAAATTTACGGTTGAGCAAATGAAGCGGTATATGCTCGGGACATACACGCGAACATTCGCCGCAATCGGTACATCTTCCCGCCACGTGGAACGCGCGGATCAGGTGAAACATTTTGTCCTCAAACGAATTTGCCGCCGCTTTGTTCTCTACCCCGGAATTCGGGTTATCGAAAACACATTTTTCACAGGTGCAAGCAGGACATACGTCACGGCAAGCATTGCAGCGGATGCAACGTGAAAGTTCGTTTTGCCAAAATTCAAAACGCTCGTCGGGAGTCAGCCTTTCAAGCGCCTCGACTTCGTCAAAACGGTGCGAATCAAGCACTTCCCCGTCGTCTCCGAGCAATTCGTCATATGCGACGTGCTTTTTAGATTTGCAGTTAACGCACCTTTCGGCGAGCGCTTCGCCGAAATCAAGCTCCTGCTTGCCGTCGTACAGCGTATCGATTACGACCTTTGTGCCTTCACAGAATACCGAAACTATACCTTCGGCTTTCGCTTTGAGCTTTGACGTATCAAGCATACCGTTGCAGGGCACGCCGAGCGCGTAGACCTTTTCGCGGTCAAAACGGTGTTCGCTCAAAAGCGCGTTGAAGCTGTATGTGTCGCAGGGCTTCAAAAAGACAAGTACCCGTCCTTCGCCCTTTGCGGTTTCCTTTATCAGATACTTGGAAAAATTGGCTCCGCAGAAATCATTCCACACAAGCTCGCTTTCAAGCGCCGCCTTATCGGTAAACACGGCTGGGGTGATATCGTAATCAAATTCGCCGCGTTTCCATGCGAGCACACGATCGACCGTATGATTTTCAAGAAGCTCGCTCGCCTTGGCTACGAGCGCTTCACGGGTTATTTCTTGCATCGCAGATCCTCCAATCTTTTATTCTCGCCGAGAGAGGCTATCTTTTCCGCGAATTCGTTCATCGTCTGCGCAAACTTTGCACCCTCAGCCGCGCTGACCCATTCCACGCGCGTGCGCTCTCTTTCGATGCCGAGGTAATCAAGCATTGAAAACAAGAGCGACATTCTGCGGCGCGTATAATAATTGCCCGTTGTGTAATGGCAGTCGCCGGGGTGGCATCCGCAGATTATAACTCCGTCCGCTCCGCGTCCGAAAGCTCTCAATATAAACATCGGATTCACTCTGCATGAACAGGGCACTCTGATGATCTTTACATCAGCCGGATAATTCAGTCGGTTGTTCCCCGCAAGGTCAGCGCCCGCATACGAGCACCAATTGCAGCAAAACGCCACTATGAGCGGTCTGTATTCATTTACTTGCATATCGCGTCTACCTCCGCCATGATCTGTTTATTCGTGAAGCCGCGCAGATCCATAGCGCCTGACATACAGGCAACCGTACACGCTCCGCAGCCCTGGCACACTGCCTCGTTGACTACCGCGACGCGGCGCAGCTTTGTGGTTCTGTCCGGCATTCTGAACTCTTTATCCTGATATGTGATCGCTCCGTACGGGCACACCTTTTCACAAGTCGAACAGCCGTTGCACATAAGCTCGTCGGAATGTGCCACACACGGGTTGCCCGTAAGCTTATCCTTGCAAAGCAATCCGATGACCTTTGACGCGGCGGCGCCTGCCTGTGATACCGTTTCAGGGATATCCTTGGGTCCTTGGCAGGTTCCCGACAAAAAGACTCCCGCGGTCGGGCTTTCCACCGGGCGCAGCTT
>DHJP01000117.1:0-317 GCA_002404395.1 Clostridiales bacterium UBA4717 | reverse complement strand
GTATCCATACTTGCGGTAAGCATCGTAGCCAGATGACGCGCGGACTTATCGGGTTCGATCGCTGCGGCGAGCACCACAAGATCGGCATCAATATGGAGCTGTTTTCCGTAGATCAGATCCGAACCCTGCACCTTAAGCTTGCCGCCTTCGGGCGAGACCTTTCCCACCATGCCTTTTATGTAGTGTACACCGTATTCTTCAACGGCACGGCGATAAAACTCGTCGAAATTCTTGCCGGGCGTTCTTACGTCTATATAAAATACGTAAACTTCGGTATCCGGATATTTGTCGCGAATAAGCATTGCGTGCTTAGCCGT
>DHJP01000150.1 GCA_002404395.1 Clostridiales bacterium UBA4717 | reverse complement strand
CTCTTTTTTTATTCTCTGTAACATATCTATTGTAAACCTACATTTGCAGAAAAAAATGTCATTTTGGGGTATTGAAAACCGACGTTCTCTGTGATACAATAAAAATCACGTGTAGCGCCTAACAATATCCGCAAATACACGTATCCATTTTTCCGGAGGATATCCAACATGGCAAACAAAACTTCCGCGGTCAAAAGAGCACATGGCGAAATTCAGATGACGCAAGGCTCTCTGTGGAAAAATATGTTCCTTTTCAGCATTCCGCTTATGCTTTCTCAGCTACTTCAGGTATTGTTCAATATGGCTGACGTGGCGGTCGTCGGCAAATTTTCAAGCGCGGAGGCTTTGGGCGCGGTCGGATCCACCACGATCCTCGTGTCCCTGTTCACCGGTTTTCTGATCGGAATGGGAAGCGCCGTCAATGTACGTGTCGCTCAGCACCTCGGTGCACGTGACCTCAAGCGCGTCTCCGCTTCGATACGCTCATCATTTGTGCTCTGTCTTGCGACAGGTCTGATCATCACGGTGCTGTGTCTTGTATCCGCGCGTTTCATGCTTGAACTGCTCGGAACCAAGGACGACCTCATAAACGGCTCAGTGCTCTATTTCAAAATATACGCGCTCGGTATGCCGGCACTCGGTATTTTCAACTTCGGCAACGGCGTGCTCAGTGCAAACGGCGATACCAAGCGTCCGCTCGCGTATCTTATGATCGCCGGGATCCTCAACGTACTTTTCAATCTTTTTTTCGTCATCATCTGCGGCATGGCTGAGGACGGCGTTGCGCTCGCCAGCATCATCACGCAGTATGTGTCCGCGGCACTTATATTGATACACATGGCACATCAGAGGGACGACTGTGCTTTCCGTCTCAGCGACCTGAAGCTCGGGCTTGATAAATTAGAGGGAAAACGGATTCTCGCCCTCGGAATCCCGGCAGGACTCCAGAACGCCATTTTTGCCGTCGCCAACCTCTTTATACAGGGCGCCGTCAACTCCTTTGATTCGGTCATGGTCGAGGGAAATGCCGCCGCAGCCAATGCCGACGCGATCATATACAATGTCATGGCAGCGTTTTATACCGCCTGCTCAACCTTTATGGGACAAAATTTGGGTGCCGGCAAGCGAAATCGCGTACTTAAAAGCTATTTCATCGGTATTACATATTCCTTCTTGGCAGGGGCGTTGCTCGGCGGTGCTCTATTCTTATTCGGAAGAGAGTTTTTGTCTCTGTTTGCCAACGAAGAGGCGGTCATTGAAGCCGGACTTCAGCGCACACGGATAATGTGTTTTTCCTACGCCTTCAGCGCTTTCATGGATTGCACCATCGCAGCCTGCCGCGGCATCGGCAAGAGCCTTGCGCCCACCGTCATCGTGATCGTGGGATCCTGCGTATTCCGTGTAGCGTGGATATATACGGTATTTGCCTATTTTCACACGATCCCGTCTCTGTACCTGTTGTACATTTTTTCATGGACGATCACGGCAATCGCGGAAATCGTATGCTTCACCATCAATTATAAAAAACTGACATTAAAACCAACTGCGCCTATATGTCAGGCATAAGCGAATAACCGTAAAAAAACGCCCCGATGGGGCGTTTTTTCGTAAGCAAGCGGGTGCAGACCTCAACAGGCCGCAACAGACCGAAACATTCGTCAGGCGACATATGTCTGCCGCAGAAGCAGCTATCGAGCAAACCGCGAACAAGCATGCGCAGATCGGTTGGGAATTAGTGACGTTTTCCGTGACCAACTCCGCCAAAGCGATCCTTGTATTCCGTGTGACGGAGAATGCCTGTCAAAAGTAAGCCTCTCATACAGACTTTGCGCGCAATAAAAAAGCACTTCATGTCGGAAAGAAAAAACAAGCCTTTCCGACAGGTTTTATCAGACAAAAAGGCTCCGGGATCTGTAAAAACAGATCCCGGAGCCTTATCTGCATGCGGATCATTCAATAGCGATCTTACTTGCGGAAGCAAGTTTCTTCTGCTCAAGCTTCGGCAAAAATACCGACAACACGCCGGATTCGTATTTTGCCTTAACTTCTTCGGGCTTTACCTCGCCGACATAGAAGCTACGCGAGCAAACGCCTGCGTAACGCTCCTGACGAAGTACGCGTCCTTTCTTATCCTCTTCCTTTTTATCGAGTCCTTTTTCCGCGCTGACAGTCAAATAACCGTCCTTGATATCAAGATTGATCTCGTCTTTCTTGAAGCCCGGAAGATCGACAGCCAACTCGTAGCCGTCATCAGTCTCGCGAATATCAGTCTTCATCAGATTTCTTGCATTCTTTCCGTAAAGCGGATTGTGTGCGCCAAAGAAACCGCCGTCAAAAAAATCATCAATCATATTCATGTTTTCACCAAAAATGCTCGGTACCATAATGAATCCCTCCGTTTTATCGTTTATTTACATACTGAGTGTTTTATAATCAACCGTATCGGTTGACCGACCCTATCGGTCGATGTATTCAATCAAATCACCCATCGGAATCACTCCGTTTCCTTTTTTCTTTTTACAGCTGTAATTATACTCTTTTCTCTTGAAAAAACAATAATTCCGTGATACAATAAATCAAAGGCGACTTGTGCTGACAGCACAATGAGTTTTGAAAGAGGGTGAAAACTTGCCGAATCCGCAATGGCAGTCCGGGGATATGAGCGCTTTGATCTCGGAATTTTTCAAGCAGGACGATTTGGCACAATTAACTTTGGACGTCGGTATTTATTTGGATTGTCCTCTGCTTGTGCTTGATGATACTTTCCGAGTCACAGCCCATTTTTGCCCGGTCGATTTCTCCGATCGGCTGTTCCGTAACGCAGTCTCGCAAGGTTCAATTACATATGAAGCAAGCGCAATAATCAGCAAAAGTCCTGCTCTGCGAGCCGGAGGCGCCGATATGATCAAGCTTGAAGAAAGTCCGTTCCGCCGACGTTTTGCTCCGCTGATCTGCACGGGAGTACGGCTCGGTTATCTGATTTGCGTGGATACTGACGGTCATCTTTCAAAAATTTCGGACGAGACCTGGCGACAGATCGAACTGATACTTTCAAAACAGCTGTTTATTGAGACCAGTCGGCAGGATAAACCCTTTGAAACGTCAGAGGATATTCTGATGCATCTGCTCGACGGCGGTTTCCCGTCCGCCGCCTATTTCAGACTGCAGACCGCCGGAACCTATCTCGCCGCTTTTCACCCGTCTGCTTTTGCGCTGATCGACCCGACTGCCTATCACGATCAGTACCTCGGAACGCGGCATTTGAAAGAAGAACTTGACGAGCGCTTTCCGGATTCTCATTCCTTCCTATACCGAGGCAATGTGTTTCTGTTTCTGCATAAAGGTTATGATGAAACCGTTTTAAACGAGCTTGCAACAGAGTTCGGCTTGAAAGTTATTGTTTCCGAACCGATCCACGATCTGTTTGCGCTTCCGTCGCTTTACCGCTCGGCACACGACGCGTTGAACTTGATCGCAGAAAGCAGTTATCACGGTGAAAATGTCTGTTCAGTGGCAAAACTGCGCACACCCCTGCTTTTAAAAAATTTGGAGCCTCAAAGCGATCTCATCTCCCCCGAACTGTGCACGCTCGCCGAGCACGACCGAAAGAAGGGGACGCAATATTGCGAAACGCTGTATTTTTACCTTATATGCAACCGCTCGCTTAAAAAGACCTGCGACGCGCTGTTTACCCATCGCAACACCGTGCTGTACCGGATATTAAGAATACGTGACGATTTTTCGATCCCGCTTGATGATACCTCAAAACATACCGAACTGCTGATCGGAACGGCGGTCTTATTATTTCAAGACAAAGGTACCGATTTCTTTCTGCGTTCATTGCCGCAGGATGAAATCTGACAAATCAATTTATATATGAAAGGAAAAAACATGAAAGAAAATCGTAAATTATTAAAAGAAGTGCTTAAAGACATACACCACGATATGACCGATGAAGAAGTGCTGAATCTTTTGGCGGACAGCAAAATTTCCGTCAGTCCCGAAAAAGAGAAAGAAAAGTATACGCTCGGGCAGCAGGCCGCCGACGTTATCGCAAAATTTGCGGGAAGTTGGGCGTTTATCATTTCGTTTGCCGCGGTACTGATCCTGTGGATGATTTCAAACGCGCTCCTTGCTTCAAACGCATTCGACCCCTACCCGTTTATTCTTCTGAATCTGGTACTGTCCTGCGTCGCCGCCATTCAGGCGCCGCTTATAATGATGAGCCAGAACCGTCAGGAAGAAAAAGACCGCCGTCGCGCCGAAAACGACTATAAGGTCAATCTGAAGACCGAAATAATGATCGAGGATCTGTATGATAAAGTCAACACGATCCTTGCAAAGCAGTCTCAGCTTGAAAAGCAACTTGCGGAGAAAAAGGTCAAAGACGAAGAACCAAAGTGAAGGTCTCTTTCGGATCCGAAGGCTCCGAAAAATCACCGTTTGCCGCTCCGGCAGTTGAAACGCCAGACGCAAATTCTACAGCCTGTTTGCGTCGGCGCCGCGAAGCTGACGATATGTTTTCGCAATGAAGATTGCGGAAAATAAAGCTGTCAGAATATCCGATACCGGCATGGAGTAAAGTACGCCGTCAAGTCCGAAAAACCTCGGAAGCAAAAGTGCAAAGCCGACGCCGAAAACGATTTCGCGGATCATTGAAAGCAGCGTGGATTCTGCCGCCTTGCCCATCGCCTGCATAAAAATAAACGCCGCTTTGTTAATGCAAGCCAAAATTATCATACACAGATACACGCGGAAAGCTTTTACCGCAAAATCGGTATAATATATACTTTCGTTTGCAGCACCGAAAATTTGTATCAAAGCTTTAGGGAACAGTTCCACGACAAGCAACGCAACAGCGCCGACGCAGGCTTCTGAGACAAGCAACCGTGTAAATAGTTCTCTGACTCTCCCATATTGCTTTGCTCCCATATTAAACCCGACAATCGGAATACAGCCGGCTGCCATGCCGATCACTGCGGATATCACGATCTGGAAAAATTTCATTACGATCCCGACCACCGCCATCGGGATCTGCGCATATTGCACCTGACCGAAGATATCATCCAAAGCGCCGTATTTTTGAATCATATTGTTAATAGCCATCATTGCCGCAACAAGAGACAGTTGCGCAAGGAAACTGCAAAATCCGAGCGAAAGCGTTTTGACTATGATCTCCCGATCCGGCTCAAGCTCTGCAAACCCCGGCTTTACAAGCTTAGCATGAAATAAATACCACACAGCAAGGAGCGCCGTCGCGATTTGACCTAAAACCGTAGCAACGGCGGCGCCGGTCATACCCCATTTGAACCCGAAAATAAATATCGGGTCGAGAATGATATTTATAACTGCGCCGACGACGGTTGAGATCATTGCAAATCTCGGGCTGCCGTCGGAACGAATGATCGGATTCATTGCCTGTCCGAACATATAAAACGGAATACCGACCGCAATCCAAAAGAAATATTCTTTTGAAAGTTCGAACGTTTCACTGTTGACCCTGCCGCCGAATGCCGACAAGATCGGCTCATCGAAAATCAGGTAAACTGCGGTCAATATAATACTGCCGAAAAAACAGAGCATTATTGAATTTCCGACACTGTGCGCGGCGCTTTTAACCTTATTCTCCCCAAGTGAAATGCTGACAAAGGCACAACAACCGTCTCCGATCATTACGGCAATACCGAGAGCGATGACCGTGAGCGGAAAAACGACCGTGTTGGCAGCATTGCCGTACGATCCGAGATAGCTTGCGTTTGCAATAAAGATCTGATCCACGATGTTGTACAGTGCACCCACAAGCAAAGAAATTATGCACGGCACGGCATATTTGCACATAAGCTTGCCAAGCTTTTCGTACGAAAGATATGACTGATTATTTGACATTTGACAACCTCCCAAAAACAAAAAAATAATGCGTAAGCCCAACCGGACTTACGCATTTCTGCTACTCGTTACGATAATTATAGCACGAAAACTTTTAAATTTCAAGAGTTTCCGTGCGATTTTTTATGCAATAAACCTTATCGGATTATATTTATACACTTTTGATCCGCCCGCTCCGTCATTTTGCCAAAGTTATGCATAATATTCAGCTGTTGCGCCGTTAGTTTTCATAAATATGCATTATTTTTGAATAAATACTTGACATTTGCCGCTGTTAGTCGTATAATTATGCATGAAATCAATATTACCCGGAGGATTTAACAATGGAAAAGAAAGAGATCAAGAAAGTAGTTCTGGCATATTCCGGAGGTTTGGATACCTCAATTATTATTCCGTGGCTGAAAGAAAATTACAACAACCCGGAGATCATCGCAGTGTCCGCAAACGTCGGGCAGGCAGATGAACTTGAAGGACTTGAGGAAAAAGCGCTCAAAACCGGTGCGTCAAAGCTCTATATCGAAGATATAACAGAAGAATTTCTCACCGATTATGTATTTCCCTGCGTTCAGGCAGGGGCGCTGTATGAAAACTATATGCTCGGTACGGCGTTTGCACGTCCGCCGATCGCAAAGCGTATAGTTGAGATCGCGATTGCCGAGAATGCCGATGCGATCTGCCACGGCTGTACCGGAAAAGGAAACGATCAGGTCCGTTTTGAAATGGCGATCAAAGCACTTGCGCCTAACATGACCATAATCGCACCGTGGCGTGAATGGAGCATCAAATCGCGTGAAGAAGAAATCGAATATGCGGAAGCGCACAATGTACCGCTGAAGATCAACCGCGAGACCAACTATTCAAAGGACAAAAACATCTGGCATCTGTCTCACGAGGGCTTGGATCTTGAAGATCCGGCAAACGAGCCTATGTATAATAAAAAAGGCTTTCTTGAAATGGGCGTTTCCCCCGAGCAGGCTCCCGACAAGCCTACCTATGTAACGCTCCACTTTGAAAAGGGTATCCCCACAGCCGTGGACGGTGAAGAAATGAACGCTACGGCACTTGTAACAAAACTTAATGAACTTGGCGGAAAAAACGGCATCGGTCTGCTCGACATCGTGGAAAACCGTCTGGTCGGAATGAAATGCCGCGGAGTGTATGAGACTCCCGGCGGAGCGATTCTATATAAGGCTCACGAAATTCTTGAAACTATTTGCCTTGACAAGGAAACCGCGCATTACAAGGCATTGGTCGCTCAAAAGCTCGCCGAGATCGTATACAACGCGCAGTGGTTCACTCCCCTGACCGAGGCGATCCTTGCATTTGTGAAAACCACTCAGGCAACCGTGACCGGCGACGTAAAACTTAAATTATACAAGGGCAATCTCATCAATGCCGGAGTCACCTCACCTTATTCTCTCTATGATCCCGAGATCGCGACCTTTGACGAGGATCATGTTTACAATCAGGCGGACGCGACCGGATTTATAAATCTGTACGGACTTTCTACCAAAGTCTATGCAAAAATGAAAGCAAAAAACGGGCTGAAATAATCGGCGGAAAGCGATGAATTATGGCAAAAATGTGGACAGGAAGGACCGACGGCGCGACCGATCGGCTCGCGGATGATTTCAATTCCTCCATCGGCTTTGACAGCCGTATGTTCAGACAGGATATTAAAGGAAGCATGGCGCACGCCGCCATGCTTTCCGCTACCGGGATCATCAGCGAAGATGAGGCAGATGTGCTGATTCACGGACTCGAAGGTATCCTTGCCGACCTTGAAAGCGGCGCGCTCGATTTTGACCCTGCCTGCGAGGATATCCATATGTTTGTGGAAGAAGTGCTTACTTCACGTGTGGGAGATGTCGGGAAAAAGCTTCACACCGCCCGGAGCAGAAACGATCAGGTCGCGCTCGATCTGAGAATGTATCTGCTTGATGAGATCGATGTGATTTCAAGTGCGTTGAAAACGCTTATCGGCACCGTAACCGGCAAAGCGGAATGTTATCAGGCGATCATAATGCCAGGGTATACTCATCTGCAGCGGGCTCAGCCCATAACATTCGGTCATCATCTGATGGCTTATGCAATGATGCTTTGCAGAGACCTTGAAAGGCTCGCAGACTGCCGTAAAAGAACGGCAGTCTGCCCCATCGGTTCATGCGCGCTGGCAGGAACCACCTATCCGACAAACCGGCGCATGGAAGCGGAAGCTCTCGGCTTCTCTGCCATTGCAGAAAACAGTTTAGACGGTGTCTCCGACCGCGATTTCTGCGCTGAGCTTCTCGGCGCGCTCTCGATACTGATGATGCACCTGTCCCGTTTTTCCGAGGAGATCGTGCTTTGGAGCAGTTGGGAATTCCGCTTTGTTGAGCTTTCCGACGCTTTTACCACCGGCTCCTCGATCATGCCGCAGAAAAAGAATCCCGACATGGCTGAGCTGGTTCGCGGTAAAACCGGCAGAGTATACGGGGATCTGATTGCTTTGCTGACCGTGCTCAAGGGACTGCCGCTTGCATATAACAAGGATATGCAGGAGGACAAGGAGAGCGTATTTGACGCCTGCGACACAGTAAAAGCTTGTCTCGGTGTGTTCAACGGTATGGTCGGCAGTATGCGTGCAATACCCGAAAATATGCTGAACGCCGCCAAAAAAGGTTTTATAAATGCCACCGATGCGGCTGACTATCTGACCAAAAAAGGCGAACCGTTCCGCAGTGCCTACAAAATCGTAGGACAATTGGTTGCATACTGTATCGCTCACGGAAAAGTGCTTGAGGACTTAGAGTTGTCTGTCTATCGTCAGTTCAGCCCATTGTTTGATGAATCCGTGTACGACGCGATAGACCTTTCCGTATGTGTTGAGAAACGTGTGAGCGAGGGCGGAACTTCGGTCTCCTCGGTCAAAAAACAGATCGCAGATATGCGGGAGTTTTTGAAAAAATGAAAAAGATCTTTATTGACGGCAGTGCCGGTACTACCGGACTCCGCGTGTTTGAGCGTTTGGCAGGACGGAACGATCTTCAGCCGATCATACTTCCCGAGTCGGAGCGTAAGGACCGCGCCGCGCGTGCACGCGCGCTGAACGAAGCGGACATTGCGATCCTTTGCCTGCCGGACGAAGCGGCGCGGGAAGCGGTCTCGCTGATAGAAAATCCCGAAACCGTGGTGCTTGATACTTCCACCGCGCACCGCACGGCGCCCGGATGGGCATACGGCTTTCCGGAGCTTTCCGCCCGACACGAAGCCGCGATCCGCACTTCAAAACGTATCGCAGTGCCCGGCTGTCACGCCAGCGGCTTCATAGCTCTGACCGCGCCGCTGACCGCCGCCGGAATAATTCCCGGCGGTACGCTGCTTTCCTGCTTTTCAATTACCGGGTACAGCGGCGGAGGCAAAAAAATGATCGCAGAATACGAAGCACTGCCGCTGTCCGAAACGTTGCCTGCAACATTGCAGGCGCCGCGCCTGTATGCGTTGGGACAAGCGCATAAGCATCTTCCCGAAATGGCAGTGCAAAGCGGCTTGCCCGCTCCCGTATTCTGCCCCGTTGTCGGAAATTTTTACAGCGGTATGCAGGTCACTGTGCCGCTGTTCACATCACAATGCGCCCCCGGAACCACAATGGAAAAAATCGCCGAGGTATACCGCAAAACCTATACCGGGCAAGTGGTCTCCTTTTCGGAAAAGCTTGATGATAACGGCTTTTTGTCCGCCGTCTCAATGGCGGGAAAGGATTCCATGCAAGTCGGCATTACCGGAAACGAAGAACGGATGCTGTTGATCGCGGTTTACGACAATCTCGGAAAAGGTGCGTCGGGCGCCGCGTTTGAATGTTTAAATATTGTTTTGGGCACAGACCCGACAGCGGGGCTTTGCCTGTAAGGAGGAAAAATGAAAACAGTGGACGGCGGCGTTTGTGCCGCAAAAGGTTTTCTTGCCGCCGGAGTACACTGCGGCATACGGAAAAACAAGACAAAAAAAGACCTCGCACTGATATACAGTGAAAAAAAGGCAACGGCGGCGGCAGTCTATACCACAAACTTGGTTAAAGGCGCGCCGCTTATCGTAACCAAAGAACATATTTCCGACGGAGCGGCGCAGGCGATCATCTGTAACAGCGGAAACGCCAATACCTGCAATGCCGACGGCGAGGAGATCGCACAAAAAATGTGCGCATTACTCGGAAAAGCGCTGAATATTTCCGACAGCGACGTAATAGTTGCTTCTACCGGCGTCATCGGTCAGCCCCTTGACATAACACCGATCTCCGAGGGAATACCCGCACTTACAGCGGCGCTCGGCAAGGACTCGACCTCGGCGGCGCAGGGAATCATGACCACCGATACCAAGCTTAAGGAGGTTGCCGTTGAATTTCAGATAGGAAACATGACCTGCCGCCTCGGCGGCATTGCCAAAGGCTCGGGAATGATACATCCGAACATGGCAACAATGTTGGTTTTTTTGACGACCGACTGTGCCATAAGTGCAAAAATGTTGCAAAAAGCCCTTTCCGGCGATGTTTCCGAAACCTTTAATATGGTCAGTGTAGACGGAGACACCTCAACCAACGATATGGTCGCGATTCTGGCAAACGGTGCGGCGGGAAATGCCGAGATAACGGCTGACGGAACCGATTTTGATATTTTTATGAAAGCGCTCAACACCGTAACGGTTTGCCTTTGCCGCAAAATCGCAGGAGACGGAGAGGGTGCCACGAAGTTGCTCGAATGTAAGGTGTCAGGCGCCAAAGATAAGGAAATTGCAAAAACGGTTGCCAAAAGCGTCATCTGCTCCTCGCTGACCAAAGCCGCCATGTTCGGCGCGGACGCTAATTGGGGGCGTATATTGTGCGCCATAGGATACAGCGGCGCCGATGTGGATATATCGGCGATCGACGTTGCGTTCCGCTCCCGGAAAGGTACGATCAATGTCTGCCAAAACGGCGTAGGAATTCCGTTTGACGAAACCGAAGCCAAACAAATACTGTCTGAAGAAGAGATCGAAATTCTGATCTGCCTTAACGCCGGTACCGCCGAGTCGGTCGCATGGGGATGCGACCTTACATATGATTACGTCAGGATCAACGGCGACTACAGAACCTAATACGGAGAGATAACATG
Organism: Clostridiales bacterium UBA4717; assembly: GCA_002404395.1. Classification (GTDB taxonomy): domain Bacteria; phylum Bacillota; class Clostridia; order Oscillospirales; family CAG-272; genus UBA4717. The sequence goes on along the minus strand of DHJP01000150.1, from coordinate 8,438 downwards.
AATATTACTAATGCCGACAGGGCGGCGGTCCTGGTCCACGCCCTGCCTTACATTCAGGAGTACGCCGGAAAGATCGTTGTGGTAAAATACGGCGGCAACGCCATGATAAACGAAAAATTAAAGGACTCGGTAATGAGGGATATCGTATTGCTCTCACTTATCGGAGTCAAGGTGGTGTTGGTGCACGGCGGCGGTCCCGAGATCACCGAAATGTTAAAAAAGATCGGCAAGGAAAGCGTATTCGTAGACGGGTTGCGGGTCACCGACAAAGAAACCGCCGACATTGTTCAGATGGTGCTTGCCGGAAAGATCAACAAAAGTTTGGTTGCGCTTATTGAGAACAAAGGCGGCAGGGCGATCGGACTTTCGGGCATGGACGGTCACATGATCGAAGCCAGGGTCAAAGATGAGCGGCTCGGCTTTGTCGGAGAAATTACCAAAGTCAATGTCGAACCGATCACCGACGTGATCGACAAAGGCTATATTCCGGTGGTATCCACTGTCGGATGCGACCTTGACGGAAACGTTTACAATATCAACGCCGACACTGCGGCAGCCCGAATTGCGGGCGCGCTCGGCGCGGAAAGCCTGATCTCCATGACAGATATTGCGGGGATCCTGAGGGACAAGGACAATCCCTCCACATTGATTCCCGTTATCCGCACAGAGGATGCGCCTAAACTGATCGCAGACGGCACGATCGGCGGGGGAATGATCCCCAAAGTCGAATGCTGCATAAACGCCATTCATTTCGGCGTAAAACGTGTTTTTATCATCGACGGACGTATTCCTCATGCTATTCTGATCGAAATGCTTACAAACGAAGGCATCGGCACTATGTTTACGCAATAAAGTTCCCGCAAGTCATAATAAAAGATCAAGGACTGTGGCAGGCGGATCTATCGTAACGGCGCCGAAATCGGCGCTGATCGCTTGAGCCGCCTGCGGCGGCAGGGAAAGATATCATGACAAAACAAAACCTCAAAGAGCTTGACCAAAACTTTATCTGCAACACATATACCCGTTTTCCGATAGTGCTGACCCACGGAAAGGGCTCTTTGGTATACGATGAAAACGAAAAAGAATACATCGACCTTTCCTCGGGAATCGCAGTAAATACTTTCGGCTTTGCCGACGAAAAATGGCAGTCGGCAGTGAACGCTCAGCTCGGCACGCTTCAGCATACTTCAAATCTCTACTACTCGGAGCCGGACGCACTGCTTGCCGCTATGCTTTGCGAAAAGACCGGTATGAAAAAGGTGTTTTTCGCCAATTCGGGCGCAGAAGCAAACGAGTGTGCCATCAAAACGGCACGCAAGTATGCGCAGGATAAAAAAGGAAAAGAATATTATCATATTATCACACTGAAAAACAGCTTTCACGGTCGTACGATCACGACTCTCGCGGCAACCGGTCAGGAGGTATTTCACCGTGACTTTACCCCGTTGACCGACGGATTTCATTATGCAACGGCAGGAAATATCGAAGAAATACACGATATGCTTGACAAATATCCCACCGCCGCCGTGATGATCGAAGTCGTACAGGGAGAAGGCGGCGTAATTGCGCTTGACCAAAATTTTGTGCATGAGCTTTCCGAACTGCTTTCCTCACGTGATGTGCTTTTGATCTGCGACGAGGTCCAGATCGGAAACGGCAGAAGCGGAATGCTTTACGGATATATGAATTACGGTATCAAACCCGACATCTTCACCACAGCCAAAGGACTCGGCGGAGGACTTCCCATAGGTGCTGCGGTATTCGGCGAAAAGGTAATGGATGTACTGACTCCCGGCAGTCACGGCTCGACTTTCGGCGGAAATCCGGTCTGCTGCGCCGGTGCGGTGTCGATCCTCTCACGCTTGAATGAGGAAACACTTGAGGGAGTACGGATGCGCTCCGCTTACATCATGCATAGCCTTGTCGGTGCGCCCGGAGTGCGCTCGGTCACCGGACTCGGGCTGATGCTCGGAGTAGAGACCGAGCGTCCGGCAAAAGAAGTGATATTTGACTGCATGGAACGCAGCGTGTTGGTTATAAGTGCAAAAGAAAAAGTGCGGCTTTTGCCCGCACTGAATATTCCGATGCCGCTGCTTGAGTCGGCGGTACAGATTATAAAAGAGGTCTGCGCAAGCGGACAGGAGGGTGTATGAACAGCTTCAAAGGCAGAGATTTCCTGAAGATATCGGACTTTACTCCGACAGAGCTCAATAAATTGCTGGAGCTTTCGGCAAAGCTCAAAGCGAAAAAGAAAAACGGCGAAGCGCATCGCCTGTGCGAGGGCAAAAATCTTGCCTTGATTTTTGAAAAGACCAGCACGCGCACCCGTTGTGCCTTTGAAGTGGCGGCAAGAGATCTCGGCATGGGGGTAACATATCTTGACAACGCCGGATCTCAGATCGGCAAAAAAGAAAGTATTGCCGACACCGCCCGCGTGCTCTCGGGAATGTTTGACGGTATAGAATACCGCGGCTACGGTCAAAGCATTGTGGAAGAATTGGCAAAATATGCTTCGGTACCCGTGTTCAACGGGCTTACCGACGAATCGCATCCGACCCAGATACTTGCGGATTTTCTTACCGTGAAAGAGCACTTCGGCAAGCTTAAAAATATTCACTTTACCTATATGGGAGACGCCCGTTTCAACATGGGCAATTCTCTGATGGTAGGTTGTGCGAAGCTCGGATTACATTTCGCGGCGGGTGCTCCGAAAGAATATTTTCCGAATCCGACGCTGATTGCCGAATGTGAAAAAATCGCCGAAACGACCGGTGCTACGCTCAGATTCTGTGAAGATCCGTATGAAGCCGTACGCGGCGCGCAGGTGGTATATACCGATATCTGGGTCTCTATGGGAGAGCCGGACGCGGTATGGGAGGAGCGGATAAAAGCGCTTTCGCCTTACAAAGTCGATTCAAAGCTGATGCAAAACGCCGCCCCCGACGCAGTATTTATGCACTGTCTGCCTGCTTATCACGACAAAAACACGGTCATAGGCAAGGAAAAATGCGAAAAATTCGGCAGAGATTCCTTAGAAGTGAGCAACGAAGTATTCGAGGGTCCGCAATCGGTCGTATTTGAAGAAGCGGAAAATCGTATGCACACGATCAAAGCCGTGCTTGCCGCCATGATCGGAGGTGCCGAAGCATGAAGCGGTATCTGGTCTTTGCGGACGGCGAGATAATAGAAGGCACTGCTTTCGGCGCCGACCGCACCGCAACGGGAGAGCTTGTTTTCACCACGGGTATGGGCGGTTATATCGAAACGCTGACCGATCCGAGCTATGCGGGTCAGATAATTCTTCAGACTTTTCCCCTGATCGGCAATTACGGTATCATTTCCGAGGATTTTGAAGGTAAGAGCGCCGCGTGCGGATACGTGGTGCGCGAATTTTGCGAGCACCCGTCCAATTTCCGCACTGAAATGACCCTTGACGCATATCTCAAAAAGGTCGGAATACCCGGGATATGCGATGTAGACACCCGTGCGATCACGAAAAAGATCCGTGAATGCGGCGTGATGAACGCGATAATCACCGATGACGCGGCAGCGTCGCCCGACGCTGCCGCCGCATATCGCGTAACGGATGCCGTGTCGGCAGTCTCCTGCAAAGCCCCGTACACCGTTACGGCGGAACAAAGCCGCCGACACGTGGTTTTGTTGGATTACGGCTGTAAAAAGAATATTATCAGAGAACTTGTAAAGCGCGGCTGTACCGTACATGTTGTGCCCCACAACACTTCGGCGGAGGAAATACTTGAGCTGAATCCCGACGGAGTAATGCTTTCAAACGGTCCCGGCGACCCCGCCGACAACACCGGTGAGATCGCCGTGCTTGCGAAGCTTGCGGGCAAGCTTCCGATCTTCGGCATCTGTCTCGGCCATCAGCTTCTGGCGTTGGCGCTCGGCGGCAAGACCGAAAAGCTCAAGTACGGTCACCGCGGAGTCAATCAACCGGTGACCGACCTTGTAAGCGGCAGGACCTATATGACAAGTCAGAATCACGGGTATGCCGTGATATCCGACAGTATAAAGGAAAACGGCTCGGTCCGCTTTGTTAATGCCAACGACGGTACCTGCGAGGGAGTGGACTATACGAAGCTCTGCGCTTTCTCGGTGCAATTTCACCCCGAAGCGCACTCGGGTCCGCTTGACACCGCATTTCTGTTTGATCGGTTTATTGAGATGATCGAAAGCCGGAAGTGCTGAGCTATCGGGAATATGCTTCATACAAAGACTTTCCGAAGTGTTGCCGGCAACCGCCTACGGCGGCTTATATCAGTCAACACACATAAAAATCACACTATTATTTGAGTCGGCTACGCCGACACAGGAGATCGGTATGCCGCTTTGCAAAGATATAAAAAAAGTGCTGGTGATAGGCTCGGGCCCCATCGTTATCGGTCAGGCGGCTGAGTTTGATTACGCGGGCGCGCAGGCTTGCCGTGTGCTGAAAGAAGCCGGCGTCAATGTGGTTTTGGTCAATTCCAATCCCGCCACGATCATGACCGATAAGGCACTTGCAGATGAAATTTATTTAGAGCCGCTGAATGTTACAACACTCAAGCGGATAATTTTGAAAGAAAAGCCTGACAGCCTCCTTGCAGGGCTCGGCGGACAGACAGGACTTACGCTTGCCATGCAGCTCTCCGAAGACGGGTTTCTCGCCGCAAACGGTGTGCAACTGCTCGGCACCGACGTTGCGGCGATAAAGCGCGCTGAGGACCGCGAACAGTTTAAGCAAACAATGGAGGAGATCGGTCAGCCGACAGTTCCCTCCGACATTGCGACCACCGTGGAAGCGGCGCTGACAGTTGCGGAAAAGATCGGATATCCCGTCATTGTGCGTCCTGCGTTTACCCTCGGAGGCGCCGGCGGAGGAGTGGCTGATACTCCGTCGGAATTAGAGGTAATAGCCAAAAGCGGACTTGACGCTTCACCTATCTCGCAGATCCTGGTGGAACGCTATATCTACGGTTGGAAAGAGATCGAATTTGAAACCATGCGCGATTCGCTCGGAAATGTGATCGCTGTATGCAGTATGGAAAATCTTGATCCGGTCGGCGTTCACACCGGTGACAGCATAGTAGTGGCACCGGCGTTGACGCTTTCCGACAGAGAGTTTCAGATGCTGCGCACTGCCTCACTCGACATTATTGCCTCGCTAGGCATTGTCGGCGGATGCAACTGTCAGTTTGCGCTGAATCCCGATTCATTTGAATATGCAGTGATCGAAGTAAATCCGCGTGTTTCCCGTTCATCGGCGCTTGCCAGCAAGGCAACCGGGTATCCTATTGCCAAAATTACAACAAAGATCGCACTCGGATACACGCTTGACGAGATCCGCAACGACGTGACCGGAAAGACCTGCGCCTGCTTTGAGCCGGCACTTGACTATGTAGTTGTAAAATTTCCGAAATGGCCGTTCGACAAGTTTGCCGGCATCAGCCGCAAGCTCGGTACGCAAATGAAAGCTACCGGAGAGGTAATGGCGATCGGCAACAGCTTTGAAGCGGCACTGATGAAAGCGGTGCGCGGCGCGGAAATATCGCTTGACACGCTTAATGCCGCGCCGATCGACGGACGAGGCGTTGAAGAGCGGCTTACCGACCGTGATGACCGTCGGATATTTACCGTTTTTGAAGCTTTGAAAAGCGGTGTGACGCCCGAAAAAATTCACGAGCTTACACTAATCGACCTTTTCTTTATTTACAAATTGAAAAATCTGGCAGATTTTGAAAAAGCGCTTGAGGGCGGACTTACCCCCGAGCTTTACAAAAAAGCCAAAAAACTCGGATATCCCGACACGGCGATCCGTCGTATCACAAAAGCGGAAAAGCTGCCCGAGCTTGCAGCTTCCTATAAGACCGTCGATACCTGCGGTGCAGAATTTTCTGCCGAAACCCCTTATTTTTACTCAACTTATGACCGCGAATGTGAGGCACGCGAGCTGACACGCTCGGGCAAGCCCTGTGTAATGGTGCTCGGCTCAGGACCTATCCGTATCGGTCAGGGAATTGAGTTTGACTACTCCTCGGTACATTGCGTATGGACGCTGAAAGCGCTCGGATACGACGTAGTGATCGTCAACAACAATCCCGAAACCGTCTCAACCGACTACGACACGGCAGATCGGCTGTACTTTGAGCCGCTTTGCGCGGAAGATGTAATGAACATCATAAAAGTAGAAAATCCGATCGGCGTGGTCGTTGCTTTCGGAGGACAGACCGCTATCCGTCTGACCGGATACCTTGACAGTCACGGTGTTCGTATCCTCGGCACCTCTGCCGAGGGAATAGACATTGCGGAAGATCGCGAACGCTTCGACGCACTGCTTGAAAAGTACGCTATCAAGCGCCCGCGCGGTTGCGGGGTAATGACCGAAGCCGAAGCCGAAGCGGCGGCGGAAGCACTCGGCTATCCGGTACTTCTGCGCCCATCCTACGTCATCGGCGGTCAGAATATGACGATCGTGCATGATGCCGAGCATCTGAAACGATATATGCGTCGGATCCTCGAAAACAAGATCGAAAATCCCGTGCTTGTCGACAAATACATGATGGGCTCGGAGCTTGAAGTAGACGTGATCTCCGACGGAGAAAACGTGCTCATCCCCGGAGTCATGCAGCATATCGAGCGGGCAGGTGTGCACAGCGGCGACTCAATTGCCGTATATCCGCCGTATAATATCAGCGACATTATGATGCGCCGCATTATCGAGTGTTCGGAAAAGCTCGCGCTCTCGCTCGGAACAAAGGGGCTTGTAAACATTCAATATCTGATCTGGCAAAACGAGCTTTACGTAATAGAAGTCAACCCGCGCGCCTCGCGCACGGTTCCGTATATAAGCAAGGTGACGGGGGTCCCGATGGTCGATCTTGCCACGCGCGTTATGACGGGAACTCCGGTCAAAGCGCTCGGCTTCGGCACAGGGCTTTGCAAAGCGCCCCCGTATTATGCAGTTAAGGTGCCGGTGTTCTCGTTTGAGAAACTGACCGACGCCAACTCTTATCTGGGTCCGGAAATGAAATCCACGGGTGAAGTGCTCGGCATCGGAAGAACGCTGAACGAAGCATTGTTCAAAGGACTGACCGCTTCGGGACTTACGCTCACACCTCCGCTGCCCGGCGGGCAGAGCGGCGTACTGATAAGCGTGGAAGAGCATGACCGTACCGAGGTGCTTGCGCTCGCGGAAAAGTTGGCCGCGCTCGGTCTCAAGCTGTTTGCCACTCCGGATACCGCCGAAGCTGTAAATACCCTCGGCATTGACGTGACCGCGATCCCCTCGATCGCCGAAAAAGACGGGGCATTTGAGTTGCTTGACAGCGGCAAGATCAGCTACATCGTTTATACCGGTGCGGCGTATGACTCCACGTTTGACCTCTATGTGAAGCTTCACCGCCATGCTATGCAATCGGGCGTGCCCTGCTTCACCTCGCTTGATACCGCAAATGCGCTTGCCGATATCATCGCAGCGGGCTACCGTTGCGACAACACCGAGCTTGTTGACATAAATCATATGCGAAGCGAACGCACGTCGGTACGTTTTGCAAAAATGGAAGCTGCCGGAGACGACTATATTTTTATAGAGAATTTCGACGGCTCGGTCGATTGCCCCGAATCGCTCAGCATTACCCTATGCGACCGACATTACGGAATCGGCGGCTATGGACTTGTGTTACTTGAGAAAAGCAACATTGCAGACTGCCGTATGCGAGTGTACAATCGCGACGGAAGCAAAGGACAGGTCGCGGGCAACTGTCTGCGCAGTGTCGGAAAATACCTGCATGATGCAGGATACGTCTCGGGTGAGCTTGTTACGGCAGAGACCGAAAGCGGCATACGGAAACTTACGCTTTATCTGACCGACGGCAAGGTTTCGTCGGTTACCGTGGATATGGGGCGCGCCTCGTTTGATCCGGCATCGCTGCCCTGTACCTTTGTGGGAGAGCGTGCAGTCAACGTGCCGCTCACGGTCTTGGATCAAAAATACACCGTGACCTGCGTTTCGATCGGCAACCCGCACTGCGTCGTTTTCTGCGACCGTATAGACACACTTCCGCTTGCAACGCTCGGACCCGCATTTGAAAACGCGCCGGAGTTTCCGGAAAGGACCAATACCGAATTTGTTCGTGTAGTCAACCCCGTAACGCTGAAAATGCGGGTATTTGAACGCGGCAACGGCGAAACCTTCGCCTGCGGCAGCGGTGCCTGTGCGGCGGTTGCAGCGGCGGTTGAAAACGGATATTGCGAAAAAGGCAGCGATATAACCGTAAAAGTCCGCGGCGGTGATCTGACGGTCAGGTATACGGATGACGGAGTCACCTTGACGGGCGATGCCAAGCTGATCTTTACGGGCGAAATACAATACTGATTCAAGCAACCGCCGATCAGACCATAAGGAAAAGGCATCGCCGATGATATGCACCCCAAAAGTT
>DHJP01000031.1 GCA_002404395.1 Clostridiales bacterium UBA4717 | reverse complement strand
TCTAAACTTTTGGGTTCACTTCACGAAGCAGCGCCGAAAAATTCAGCTCTGTTTCATGAGGGCTTGACCTCGTTGCACTACAGTTACAGAATGATCAATAAATGATTCTATTTTACTGTAATATCTGCATATATCGGTGAATGGTCGGTGGCATCGAGCGCGCATTGATCTTCCACGACGCGAAATTCGTCAACTTTAAAATCGTCGCCGAAAAAGATAATGTGATCCAATGACTTTGATTTATCATTGTCGGTGCGTTTGCCGTGATATCGGCCGTCGTCGTCTCTTATCGGGTCGCCGTGATGTGAACTGACCGCTGAGCATTTTGCGGCAAGATCAAGGGCATTTTTACCGCCGTTTGCGTAGAGAAGTTTTAACGCCTCGCTCTGCCAAAAACAGTTGTAATCACCGAAAGCCAACACGGTTACGCCGTGTTTTTCGCGGATCTTTCTTACCTCATCGAGCAAATCGCAGGAATTGCGGCATCTTAACACATCGTGGCTCGGACCTGTCATCCACCAATAATGTAAGCTGCCGACTCCGAACTTAAAGCCGCTGTTTTTATCCTTAAGCACGCCCCACATAAAACTTTTTGAAGGATCGGGCGTTTTGTCGAAAAGAATATAGCCGCTGTCAACAAGCTCAAACCTATCCCTTTTGTAAAGCAGAGAGGTGTAATTTTTTTCTTCTTCGGGTGCTCGCACGAATTCGTATTCACCTTGAATAGCGTTAAACATTCTTCCGGCGTGCCAATACTTATCTGATTCCTGAAAGCCGAGCACATCCGGAGCATATTTTTTATACACCTTAAGAAGATCATCTGTGCGGCTCTCTACCGGATTTTCAAAGTATTGCCCCCAGATGTTGTTTGACATAATTCTGTAATCTGACATAAAATCACTTCCCTGACGCTTACAGGTCGGCTTCAATATCTTCGATTATTGAAGCAAGATGAATCGGATCGACTTTTTCTTTACAAAGTATCATGAGCACCTCGCGTGCGTACTCACGGTCGATCTTTTGAGAATTAAATTCTGTGGTTAAAACCGTTTTTCCGTCAACAACCCGCTGACTGAAAAATTTGATATCGTTGTTCTTGCCCTCGGCACTGAAAATCAGTATACTGCTATCTTCATCTTCCGTCGTTGAGCAAATGAATTCCTCGGACTGTCCCATATCTTGATTCCTCTTTTTTTAATATATTCATAGTATATCACAAACAGTTTGCTTTGTGAAGTAAAAAAAGTGAACAAAGTAACAAAACGGCAAAAAAATATTAAATATATGATAATAAGTCGGAAACATGGTCAAAAAAGATGCAAAACAAAGCGTTCTTGAAGGTGTGTTTGAACGAAATATACAATTGAAGCTCAAGTTGCCGACAACACGCGCGTGGATCTCTGACCATACTGCTGTCTCAAATATGTCCAAAGTGTAAACTGCGGTAAAAACATATGAAGTTTCCGCTGAAACAGACTTACTTTGCCGTAAAAACGGTGTCAAAAGGGCTGAAAAAAGGTTGATTTGACTTTTTTCAGCCCTTCCTTTACCTCTTAACTCAAATGCCGCGCTTTACATACTCGGTATGAAGTATTTCATGTGCTTTGTGACTGTTGGGTTCGCCGAAAAATTCGTCATAAAGACGCTTGACGGCGCTGTTCTCGTGCGATTTTCTGAGATCCATATGTGAATCTGCGGTATAAAGCACGGACGCTCTCTTTTCACGGAGGTTAACGGTATTTCTGACAGTTGCGCTCTGCACCGGCTGACCGCCGCCGTTTACGCATCCGCCCGGACAAGCCATGATCTCTATAAAGTCGACCTTGACTTCGCCGTTTTCAACCTTCTTAAGCAGTTCCTTGGCATTCTTGGTGCCCGAAGCGACTGCAACGTGAACCGTGATATCTCCGAGCTTGTAATCGGCAAACTTGATGCCGGCTATGCCGCGGACTTCATTGAATTCAAGCTTCTCAAGCGGCTTGCCGAGAATGACTTCGGCAGCGGTACGAAGCGCCGCTTCCATAACACCGCCGGTTGCGCCGAATATTGCGCCGGCACCCGAACCGATGTCGAAAGGCGAATCGAATTTTTCATCCTGAAGTCCCTTGAAGTTGATACCTGCACGTTCGATAAGGCGTGCAAGCTCGCGGGTTGTGATCGCGATATCCACATCGGGTACGCCTGCGGCGTTCTGATGATCGCGGGTAACTTCAAATTTCTTCGCAGTGCAGGGGATAGCGGATACAAATACGACATCCTTGGGGTCAAGGCCCATCTTTTCCGCATAGTAGGTTTTATAGAGCGCGCCGAACATCTGCTGCGGACTCTTACAGGTCGAAAGATTTTCGGTAAGCTCGGGGAAGTAGTGTTCGCAATACTTGATCCATCCGGGAGAGCAAGAGGTGATGAGCGGAAGCGCTCCGCCGTTCTTGACTCTGCCGAGGAACTCGGTAGCTTCTTCCATAATGGTGAGATCGGCGGTAAGATTCATGTCATATACGCCGTCGAAGCCGAGACGCTTCATTGCCGCTACCATTTTGCCTTCAACATCGGTGCCCGGCTCGTAGCCAAAGCATTCGCCGATGGTCGCGCGAACCGACGGAGCCGCGCAGATCGCAACGTGCTTTGTCGGATCTGCAATAGCGTCGAGCACTTTCTGAGTGTCGTCCTTTTCATAAAGCGCGCCGACCGGGCAGGCAACGACGCACTGACCGCAACCGATACAGCTGGTTTCGCCGAGCTTTTTCTCAAATGCGGAAGCAATGTGGGTATCAAAGCCTCTTCCCGAAGCGCCGATCACGCCGATCCCCTGAAGGTTGCGGCAGGCGGCGATACAGCGGCGGCAAAGGATACATTTATTATTGTCGCGAACGATAAAGGGTGTGCTGGTGTCAAGCTCGTAGTGGATGCTTTCGCCCTTGAAATGAGATTCATCGCAACCGTACTCGTTTGCAAGCTTCTGAAGCTCGCAGGAGGTACTGCGTATGCATGAAAGACATTTCTTTTCGTGGTTTGAAAGCACAAGCTCAAGATTTGTCTTTCTTGCCTTGATAACACGGGGAGTATTCGTAAATACCTCCATGCCTTCGTTTACCGGGTATACGCACGCGGTAACAAGTCCGCGCGCGCCCTTTACCTCTACAAGGCAAAGACGGCAGGCGCCGATCTCGTTGATGTCTTTAAGATAACAGAGAGTGGGGATGTCAATTCCGGCGTATCTTGCTGCTTCAAGTACGGTGGAATTTGCGGGCACGGAATAATCCGCGCCGTTGATCTTTATATTTACCGTTTCCATTCTTATCAACAAGCTCCTTTCTTACTGCTTGGAAATTGCGCCGAACTTACATTTTTCCATACAAGCGCCGCACTTCAGGCACTTTGCAAGATCAATGGAGTGAGGCTGCTTAACACTGCCTGTGATTGCACCGGCGGGACAAACTCTTGCGCAGGCGGTACAACCCTTACATTTTTCCGGATCAATGTGATACGAGAGGAGCTTTTTGCAAACGCCTGCCGGACATTTCTTGTCCTTGACATGGGCAATATACTCATCGCGGAAGTAACGGAGGGTGGACAGTACGGGGTTAGGTGCGGTCTGACCGAGACCGCAGAGAGATGCGCTCTTGATGTAGTCGCAAAGCTCTTCAAGACGGTCAATGTCTTCCATTTCGCCCTTACCGGAGGTGATCTTTTCGAGAACTTCAAGCAGACGGCGCGTACCGATACGGCAGGGAGCGCACTTACCGCAGGATTCATCGACGGTAAACTCAAGGAAGAACTTGGCAAGGTCGACCATGCAGGTGTCCTCGTCCATGACTATAAGTCCGCCCGAACCCATCATAGAGCCGATTGCGATAAGGTTATCGTAGTCTATGGGAGTATCTATAAGCGATGCCGGGATGCATCCGCCGGAAGGACCGCCGGTCTGAGCCGCCTTGAACTTTTTTCCGTTCGGAACGCCGCCGCCGATGTCTTCGATGATCTCGCGCAGGGTGGTTCCCATCGGGATCTCGACAAGTCCGGTGTGACGGATCTTACCGCCAAGGGCAAATACTTTGGTACCTTTTGATTTTTCGGTACCCATGCCTGCAAACCAATCGGCACCTTTCAGGATGATCTGGCAGATGTTCGCATAGGTTTCAACGTTATTGATGATGGTAGGCTTTCCGAACAGACCTTTGACTGCCGGGAACGGGGGACGCGGACGGGGTTCGCCGCGGTTGCCTTCGATAGAGGTAAGCAGAGCGGTCTCTTCACCGCACACGAATGCGCCGGCACCGAGTCTCAGCTCGATATCGAAGTCGAAGCCCGAGCCAAATATATCTTTGCCGAGCAGACCGTATTCACGCGCCTGCTTGATTGCGATTTCAAGACGGTGAACTGCGATAGGATATTCTGCTCTGATGTATATGTAACCCTGATGAGCGCCGATGGCATAACCGGCAATGGTCATTGCTTCAAGCACCGAGTGAGGGTCGCCTTCAAGCACCGATCTGTCCATGAATGCTCCGGGGTCGCCCTCGTCCGCATTACATACGACATATTTGGTGTCGTTGACCTGGTTTGCGGCAAACTGCCACTTTCTGCCGGTCGGGAATCCGCCGCCGCCGCGTCCGCGCAGACCGCTCGCAAGGATAGTGTCGATTACATCCTGAGGCTGCATTTCGGTAAGCACCTTGCCGATTGCCTGATATCCGCCCGTACCGATGTATTCGTCAATGTTTTCAGGGTCGATAACGCCGCAGTTGCGAAGCGCAACACGGTGCTGTTTCTTGTAGAACTTGGTCTGGCTGAGCGATACCGATTCTTCGGTGTGAGTGCCGTCGGTCTCGTTATATACGAGTCTGTCAACCACACGACCTTTGAGCAGGTGCTCGCTTACGATCTCGGGGATATCGTCTGCGGTCACCTTGCTGTAGAAGGTGCCTTCGGGATAGACGATCATGACCGGGCCGAGAGCGCAGAGACCGAAACATCCGGTCTGAACGATCTTGATCTCGTCGGTCAGTCCGTTGGCTTCAAGCTCTCTTGCAAGTGCCTCGCGCACGGTTGCGCTTCCCGAGGAAGTACAGCCTGTACCGGCACAGATAAGTACATGAGAACGAATCATTTTTTAATTCCTCCGTTAAATTTACGCATTTGTTTCTTTGAGTGTGTATTCGGAAACGACTTTTCCGTTTTTGATATGTTCTTCGATTACCTTGACTGCCTTTTCGGGAGTCATGTGAACATACGTAACCTTTTCTTCGCCGCCCTTGAATACTTCAACTACAGGTTCAAATTGGCAAATGCCGATGCAGCCTGTCTGAAGTACCGTGACCTTGTCCGAAAGACCCTGACGGTTAACTTCTTCAACAAATGCATTCAGAACGGGGCGCGCGCCCGCGGCGATGCCGCAGGTAGCCATGCCAACTACGATGCGGATGTCGTTGCTTCCTTCACGGAGAGCAACCTTGTCCTTCATCTTTTCCCTGATAGCAGCAAGCTCTGCTAAAGTTTTCATGTGTTTTCCTCGCTTTCGTTTGTGATTTTCATATATTTATCATTTAGATAACCTTTTATAAAGTCAAGCACTTCGGGTTCGCTGAGCGGTATTTCCGTTCCGAGTATTTCACGCAGCTCACGTGTGTCGAGACTGATCTCTCCATGAGTGTTTTTGTGTGAAAAACAAAGGTCGATATTGCCAAGTCCCTGCACGAGTGTGCAGACGGTCGAAACAATATCTCCGAGCGGTGTGAAATCAATGTGATTTTTGTTAAACTCAGCTTCTGTTATCGTGCCGTGACTGTCGGGGTATTCGCGCTCGCTTTTCGATGTTATTAAAAAGCGTCCCCCGGTTTGCTCGGCCTCCTCCTTAAAAAAGGGGATCCCGAGTCCGACCTTTCGGGTCTTGCGTGTGGTGCAGAACGGATCGGTTACCGAGCGCACCATTTCCTCACTCATTCCGCAACCGTTGTCCTCAATGGTTATTTTCAAAGTGTCGTTGTCTTCCGCAAGAGTAATTTTTATGAGACTTGCTCCTGCGCGTATTGAGTTCTGAGCAATATCAAGAATATTAAGCGACAGTTCTTTCAAGTGCGCACCTCCCTCAGGTGTCTGAACAGCTCGGCGCGTACTTTGGCGCTGCTGTACGGTTCATCATCAAGCTCGAAGCAGTTTTCGGCTTCATTGATATCCCAAAGGTAGTGTGCGTCCGAGCTGACTGTCAGATTCTTTTTCGCAAGCCCCGGAATGCTTTTCTCAAGTGCTTCGGACTTGCTTCTATCGTTCAGCTCATAGCAGGAGAAATACGGATCGTTCGGCAGAGTGCCGAGGATCGAAACTATACCGTTTGCACTGCGGTCGATATGCGCGGGATAGACCAGCGCAGAATGGCGTGTCGCAACAGCATATGCTTCTTCAAGCGAAAGTTCGGTGGCTATCGGAAGAAAATATTCTTCGGTTCCGATCACTCTGTCGTTTTCATCGAAATACTGTTGTTCTCCGTATATATCCACGCGGTTTGCAATAAGCCGTCGGTACATATTTACTTCGGCTTCAAACGCTTTGGCATCATCGAGAAATTCAAACAGACATACAATGTGGATATCCTCCGCCGTGGTAAGCTCCATTCCGGCAACGCCGATCAGTCCGTTTGCGGCGGCGACCTTTAAAAAAGATTCGCAGTTTCCGCAGGAATTGTGATCGGTCAGCGCGATAATGTTAAGCCCCTTGAGGACTGCCATGCCGCAGATGTTGTTCGGCGTCATATCAGCGTCGGCGCACGGCGAAAGCGCGGAATGAATATGCAGATCATAGTAGTATCTGTTCATTTTCCGAGCAGCTCCGAAAACGCAACGCACACTTCATACGCGGGAGATCGGGATGACAGAATATTGATTTCCTTTTTCCGTGCGGTTTTGAGAAAATCATTGTCGGGAATGACATTTTCGCATATCACCACGCAGGACAGTTCCTTGAGCGAAGCTACGGCAAGCACGTTGATGTTTGACATAATGGTGATAAGCGCGTCGGATTCCTCGGCGTGACCCATGATCCAACTTAAAAGATCGCCTGTATATACGCCGCCGATGGTTTTTCCGCCGTCCGCTAGATTGAGCGGCGTAAGCTTCAATTTCTCTGCCGCTTCTTTTACGGTAACTGACATACTGCCATCCTTGCCGGCGAAGCCGGCTCAAGCATTGTCCGAAAGGTCTGATTTTTTTGGACGATCCTTCATCACGCAGTCCGAAAGTTCGGCGTTGCCGAGCACTACGTCCTCGGCAAATGCGCGGCAGGTCGGAGAGCCGCAGGCGCCGCAGTCAAACTCCGGCAGCTTTTCATACAGCTTTTTGATCTCAAACATGAGATTCATAGCTGTTTTACGATCCGAGTTGAGACTTGACACCGGAGCGTACTCAAGCTCTGTATGAGCAAAACGCTTGGGTATGTTTTTTACTTCCTCGATCGAAGGACGGTTCTGCATGACCGGAAGATATCGTTTGATATTTTGAATTTTAACTTTTGTCAGATATGGATTGCCGACATTGAGCACTCCGCCTACACAGCCCGAACTGCACGCGTTAAGCTCAATGAAATCAAGAAACGGGAAATTACCGGTTTCAAGCTCGTCGAGCACGCGTATCACGTTTTCGATCCCGTCTGCGGCGAGATATCGCTCGTTCAAAAGCGCCGAGGCTTCGCCGCCGCTGACCGCCCAACTCATTCCGACCATCCCCGATTCGGAGGACGGAGGATTTTCACAGGGCTTCCCCATTACGCCGAGAAGCTCAAAATAAACCTCGCTTGCCGATACCACATAGTTGATCCTGCTTTTGTGGGAATCGTTTTTTATGTAGCTGACTTTAGCCGGACAGGGCGAAATGAATACGGTAACTATATCGCTGTCGCGAAGCTCCGGGTGCTCACGCTTTGCTTTTGCTTTTGCCTTTATCGCGGCGATCTCCATAGGCGGTAACAGCGGCACTATGTTATCGCAGAGGTAAGGAAAACGCAGTGAGATAAGCCGCGTTACCACGGGACAGGCTGAACTTACGACCGGCTTCTTTACATCTTTGCGTAAAAGATAATTACGAGTATATTCGGTTACAAGCTCAGCCGCTTTGGCGACCTCGTAGACCTCGTTGAAGCCGAGATTTATCAATCCTTGGATCAGAATATCCGCATCGTTCAGATTTTCAAACTGCCCGTACAGCGACGGCGGCGGAAGAGCGATAACATACTTGATCCCGAAAGGGATATCGCCGAGGCGGTCGCTGGTCGCACGCTTGGCTTTGTGCGGACAAAGCTTTATACATTCTCCGCAATCAATACAACGGTTCGGGTCAATGACCGCGTGACCGGCTCTTATCCGTATTGCTTCCGTGGGGCAACGCTTCAGACAGGTGATGCAGCCCTTGCATTTTTCGCTGTCAAGGGCAACCGAGTGTTTGTACGGTGCCATAGCAAAACTCCCAATAGCCGACGCTTTGTCGGGATTTTTCAGATGTTGACCGACATTGTTATGATGGTTCCCTTACCGACCTCGCTTTCGATCTGAAGCGCATCGGTATAGCGTTTCATGTTCGGCAGTCCCATGCCCGCGCCGAATCCGAGCGAGCGGATATTGTCGGGCGCGGTGGAATAGCCCTCGCGCATTGCAAGCTCAATATCGGGAATACCGGGACCCGTATCGGTCATGACCATGGTAATTTTGTCGGGTGTGATATACACCTGTGCGATTCCGCCGCCGGCGTGTATCACCATATTTATTTCCGCTTCGTACATAGCGATGGAAACCCGTCTTATGACTTCGGCATCAAGCCCGATCTTGCGCAGTATCTTCTTGACCTGGACCGAGGCGGCACCCGCAGAAGTGAAATCGCTTCCGTCCACTTCGAATCTAAAGGAAAGAGGCTCTGAATTGTTCATGACCTACCGCCTTTCATGTGTTATGCTTCGGCGGGTTTCAACCCGTTTTCCCACAGTTTGCCGCAAGCCTCATACATACGCATTCCGGTTGCCAGAACGACTATCCCGGCATCCTGTGCGAGTGTGAGCATTTCTTCCGACGGTCTTTTGCTTCGTACAAATACGATGCAGCACATATCCATCATTTCGGCAGTGCGGACGACCTGCGGATTAACAAGCCCGGTGAGAAGTACCGCTTGATTTTTTACATATGCGAGCACGTCGCTCATCATATCGCTTCCGCAAGCCGAATTGACCTCGCGGGAGCAAAGTGAGTCGCAACAAAGCACTTCGGCATCAAGCAATCGCGCTATTTCGGAAATTTTCATACCGTCTCCATACCGCATTTGCGGTCAATAAGAATAAAGGGCTGTGTGAGTTGGTTAAACCGTATACTTTTCGAGTATTCCGTCGATATCCTTGGGTTCGAGTCTTCCGTAAACTTCGTCATTGACCGTAAGTACGGGGGCAAGACCGCATGCACCTATGCAACGCGTAGCATCAATGCTGTACTTTCCGTCGGAGCTGGTCTCGCCGACGCCGACATGAAGTTTTTCAACTACCTTGTCGAGCAACGCGCCCGAGCCTTTGACGTAGCACGCGGTCCCGAGACATACCGCAACCGCAACCTTACCCTTCGGGTTAAGTACGAACTGCGAATAGAAAGTGGAAACACCGTAAACTTCGGCAAGGGAAATATCCATTGCGAGCGCTATGTGCTTCTGAACTTCAATCGGAAGATAGCCGTAGATTTGCTGAGCTCCCTGGAGGATCGGCATAAGTGCACCGTTGGTGTCCTTATAGCGCGCAATAAGCTCGTCGAGCTTTGCCTCCTGCTCCTCGGTGCCGGTAAAAGCAACCGTGGTCAGATTCTTTTTCATGAATACAGACCTCCTTATAAAAATTTAAATAATACGATCCGCAAGAGCACGACATTGTTAATTCCGTAACAATCCAAGGCGCAAAAAAGCACACCGCACCGGCGCAAACGTATTCGCCATTACATTATACTATACATTCGTAAAAAAATCTATAGTTTTTGGCAATTTTTTCGACATTTTTTAGGTCGGATCCGCTTTTTCAACCGTTATTCGATGAAATAACTTCATTTGCCGCAGAAAGCACTCCGAGCTTGCCGCTTTCATAGGTAAGTCCGCCCTGCATATAGATTGAGTACGGCGGTTTTATCGGACCGTCGGCGGACAGTTCGATCGATGAGCCGGAAGTAAATGCTCCCGCCGCCATTATGACCTGATCGGCATAACCGGGCATATCCCACGGGAGGGGAGTTACGTAAGAATCGATCGGGGAAGCGCTTTGTATTCCGCGGCAGAATGCGATCATCTTTTCTGCAGATCCGAGCTGTATCATCTGTATGATATCGCCGCGGCGTTCATTCCACTTCGGAATGGTTTCGTACCCGAGCGAGTCAAATACATATGCGCCGAAGTGCGCGGTCTTCAATGCCTGCGCCACGGCATGGGGCGCCATGAAAAGCCCTTTGTATATGTTCTTCGATTGACCGAGCGAAGCGCCGCATTCAAGCCCTATGCCGACGCAGGTCAGGCGGTACGAAGCCAACTCGACCGCACGTCGGGTGCCGGCGATATATCCTCCGCACTCAGCGATCCCGCCGCCCGGATTTTTAATAAGCGAACCGATTATCATGTCGGCTCCAAGCGCGGTCGGCTCTTGCGTTTCGGTAAATTCGCCGTAGCAGTTGTCCACTACCACATATGCGTCCGAAACCGCTTTTGAGGTCTTGACTATTTCGCCGATCTGTGCGACGCTGAGCGTGGGGCGCTGCATATATCCTTTGGAACGCTGTACAAATACAACGCGTACGCGCTGACCGTATTCTTTCAGCGCGGCAGTTATACCGGCATGGTTTACCGAGCCGTCCGGGTCAAGGGCGACTTCACGATATTCTATCCCGAAATCGGCAAGCGAGCCGTTTCCGCGCTCTCCTCGGATGCCGATGGCTTCTTCAAGCGTATCATAGGGCTTCCCCGTGACCGAGAGCATAATGTCACCCGGGCGAAGCAGAGCGGCAAGCCCGATCGAAAGGGCATGAGTGCCGTTGACTATGTTGTGACGTACAAACGCTGTCTGCGCGTCAAATACCTTGGCATAAATAAGATCGAGCGTGTCTCTGCCCTTGTCATCGTACCCGTATCCCGTTGTGGGGGCAAAATTTGCTTCCCCGACTTTAAATTCTCTGAAAGCATCAATAACCTTTTCGGTGTTTTTATATGCCGTACGGTCAATGTCTGCAAATATGCCGGCAAGTGCGGCTTCGGCGCGTTCAGCAATTTCGGATAATTTTTCGTTCACTTTGTTTACCTCGTTATACTTGCTCAGTTTACAGCGCGCAGGCAATTTCGTTTATGAGCGCGCTTGCCTGCTTCAGATCGGAGAGATCTATGATCTCAAGCGCGCTGTGAATATGTCTTGCGGGAATGGATATTCCGCCGACAACGGCGCCGATGCCGCTTTTTTGGAGCGCGCTCGCGTCGGAAAAACCGGTTGCGGATATTTCGGGCTGATATTTTATCTTTGCCCGATTTGCGGTCTCTTTGAGCTTTTCGGCAAGCTCATGATCGCAGATGAGGGAGCCGTCTTTAAGCTTGATCGCTGCTCCGCCGCCAAGCTTTACGCCTTTCGTCGCTCCCGGCACATCGCCCGCCGGGCAGAGATCCACCGCGATCGCATAGTCCGGAGATACGGTGCAGCCGATCGGCAGAGCGCCGCGGTTGCCGACTTCTTCATGGGTCGAAAACGCAAAACAGATATCGTTCCGGCAGTTTTCAAGCGATCTCATTGCCGCGATGAGCGCGGCGCAGCCGGCTCTGCCGTCAAAGGGTCTGCCGGCGTAACGGTTTCCGGAAATACGTGTCAGAGCAGGGGCAAGCGTAATAAAATCACCGGGGCTTGCTTTTCTTTCAGCGGCTTTTTGACTGTCTGCACCTATGTCCACGTACAGCCGCTCGCATTTTTCAAAGTCAGAGACGCCTTCCTCAGGTACAAGCACTCCGCGTGCGCCTCCCTCAAGGACGACTTCCGAATATAACAATCCGGTCAGTGCGAATTTTCCTATCGGCGCGATACGCAAAAAGCCGTTTGCTTCAATGTTTGTAACAAAAAAGCCGATCTCGTCCATATGCGCGCAAAAGAGTATTTTTTTACCGTTTCCGCTTCTGTGAGCGTACAGATTGCCGAGCCTGTCCCGGTATATTTCATCGCAGAAAGGCGACGCCTCTTTTTCTATAAGCTCGGCGACGCGGCTCTCTCTTCCGGAGATTCCGGCGGTATTCATAAGCTTTTTCAAAAGTTCGGTCATAAAGCTCCTTATCCCGGCGTAGCCGGTTCACCAAAACTATAAAGCGAGTTCTCTTGCCGTTTCAAGCGCAAGAGCTTCAACCGCAAAAAGATCGGAGGCGGCTATTACGCAAGACGGAGAATGAAGGTATCTTGTCGGCGCGGAGATCGCGACGGTCTTTACTCCGCTCCCGCTTTTGTGTATATGTCCGGCATCGTTTCCGCCGCTGACAAAACGCTTGATCTGCGCCGGTATGCCTTTTTCCTTTGATATTTCAAGTACACGCTTAACGAGTCTTTCATCGTATATGGTTGAGCGGTCAGCAAACGAAACACAGCCGCCGCAGCCGGCTTCGGCGACGCTTAACTCAGCGGGAGTCTCCGCAATATCCGATATTGCAGTCGTTTCAATAATAAGCGCATATTCGGGCCCGATCCGATTTGCCGCGGTCAGCGCGCCGGACAGTCCAAGCTCCTCGCGTGTGGTGAACGCAAAGTAAACGTCGCGGCAAAGGGCTTCTTTGCTTGCATAAAGTTTTTGCATCACAGTGAGCAGCACCGTGCAGCCGAAGCGGTCGTCAAGGGCTTTTGAACGTATAAACGAGCTGTTTTCACCGAATTCCAGATAATCCGGTTCAAATGTGGCGAAAGCGCCGACCGATACATATTTTTTTGCGTCGTCACGGTCGGCGGCGCCGATGTCAATAAGCAATTCGGACGGTTTGTACGGTCTTTGACGCTCTTCCTTGCTTTGCAGATGTATTGCCTTTGAAGCTATTACGCCGCTTATGAGCGTGTTGTCGTTTGCTTCTACGTATACCCGACGTGACGGCAACACCGAGTCGGAAATTCCACCGACATTTTGAAAATGAAGATATCCGTATTCGTCTATGTCGCTTATCATAAATCCGACTTCGTCCATGTGAGCCGAAAGCATAAGCGGCGCCTTCTGCGGCGCTTTTGCGCAGAGCTTGAGTATTACGCCGCCGAGAGTATCCTTGATATACTCGTCATAATATCCGTCGGCTTCCTCAAGAATGGCTTTGGCAACGCGTTCCTCACAGCCGGAGGGACCGAAAATATCCGACAGACGTTTCAAGAGCGAGAGCATATCGCGAGCAGAGTTTTCCATATGCGCTCCTTTCGTTTGGTGGTTTGAATTTACAGACTTTTTATATATTCGCAGATCAACCGCGCTGTGTTTTCGATATCTTCCGTGCATACCGTCTCGCTGTATGTGTGCATATTTTTGAGCGGAACGCTTACGACCGCGCAGGGTATGCCCGAAGCGACCAAAGCCATACGGTCGGCGTTCGTGCCGGTTCCGTCGGCTTCGACTATCAGTTGATGCATGATCGCTTTCGCTTCGGCAATTCCGATCAGCGTCTGAGTCAGACGACGATCGGTTACTGCCGACATAGATATTGCCGCGCCGCTTCCGAGTTCGACTGTGCGCCGCCGCAATGCCGCTTCGTCGGCGCCGTCTGTCGGAGTGTAAGCGAGGTTTACGTCAAGCACGAGCGCCATGTCCGGGCGCAGCTTGAAGGCGCCGGTCATGGCTCCCATGCTTCCGGTCTCTTCCCGCGACGAAAGCATGAGTATGATGTTTACGTTTATCGGAATACCACAGAGCAGCTTCACGGCGGTCGCCGCCGCGGCAACGCACGCCTTGTTATCGAGCCCTTTGGCGGCTATTCTGCCGTTTTTCAGCTCGGTTACGGGAATCGAAAATCCGACGGGCGTGCCGATCGGTGCGTTTTCAAGCAGCCATTCGCGGCTTTTCCCCGTATCAATGAAAAGGTGCGCGATGTCCGGATTCTTCGTTCGCTCTTCCGCGCTCATTAAATGAGGTGCGCGGGAAGTAATGATCCCTTTAAAGCGGCTCTTGCCGTATATTTCGACTTCCGCTCCCGCAAGGATCCGCGTGTCGATTCCGCCGAGCGGGACAAAGTGTAAAAAGCCGCGCTCACAGATCCCGCTTACCATAAATCCGATCTCATCGCAGTGAGCATCTATCAACAGAGTGCGCGCCGAGTCGGAACTTGCGCGCCTGATAAAATACAGATTTTGCGTGTTGGTGCATTCCGTTTCGTCAAAGAGCGGAGAAAGCGTGCGTATCAGCGATTCGTGGCCGAATTTTTCAAATCCGGTTACGGTAAAAGGAGCGCAAAGCTCGGAGATCAGGTTTTTTATATATTCTTTCATTTGCTTCGGTCGGATGCCGTGCAGGCAAGTCTCCTTTCGAGGTTTCAAAAATCAATATCGGCAGGATCATACGAGGAGGCGCGCGGTGCCTCTCGGTGCGAGCCGCTCTTATCTGTTTCGGCGTCATCGCTTCGGACGGATTTGACTATATCCGCAAAGCCCGTGTTGGGGTTTTGAAGCAGAATGTTCAGGATCGCGGTATAGTCGCGTATCATTTCACGCGGGGTTACAAGCTCGGCAGCTCCGGCTTTTGACAGGGTCAGCTTTAAAAAGTCGGCGGTGTTTTCGTCGGTAACGGAAAGCTTTGTCTGGTGATATTCTTCAAAAAGCGCCTGAATACGTTTGAGCAGGGCAAACAGTTCGTTGTCCGACAGCCGTCTGAGTCTGATTACGGGACTGTTCAGATTGCGGTATCCTACCTCGGCAAAACGGCTGTCCGACAATCTGCTCTTAAGTGCTTCATAGCTGAAAAGTCCGCGGCGCGTGTCCTCAAGGAATTGAGGCGTTCCGCCGAGGATTATTTCAAGTCCGGGAGCCTTTCCCTGCAAAGTGTCATTGAACATTGCAAGGATCTTTTCGTAGTTGTTTTCACGTGATACACGATTCGGTATCTTGTACAGATTCACACATTCGTCAATGAAAACCACGAAACCGTTGTAACCGATCTTCTGTGCAAATGCTGCCCAAAGCTTGACGGTGTCATACCAATTGTCGTCGTCGATAATTGACGATAAACGTATTCCGGTCTGCTCGCGCGCTTCGGTCTTGTTTGCATATTCTCCGCGCAAATATCGTAAGCAGGCGCTCTTTTTTGCTTCGTCTTCATTCAGGACGGCTTTATAATATCCGATAAGTATATTTGCAAAGTCAAATCCGCCGACGCTGGCTTCAAGCGCCCGGACCGTTCCATAGACCTGCTGCTCAAGTTCGGAGTTAAAGCGGTCGCTGTCGGGTGATATACCCTTTGACGCCAGCGAGAGGCGCAGATCGGACAGCCATTTGGAGATAGTCATTGAAAGCGCTCCGCCGTTCGGAGCGGCTTTTGACGACATATTGCGCATAAGCTCACGGTAGGTGGCAACGCCCGTGCCTTTTGCGCCGCAGAGCCGCCTTTCGGGCGACAGATCGGCATCTGCGCAGATATATCCGTGTTCGACCGCATATCCGCGCATAAGTTGGATCAGAAAGCTTTTGCCGCTTCCGTATTTTCCGATAATAAAGCGCATGGATGAGCCGCCGTCCGAAAGCTCCTTAAGGTCATCCGAGAGGGCTTTGACTTCCTCGTTTCTGCCGATTGCGATATAAGGGGCGCCCGAACGGGGAACTACGCCTGCCGCCATTGATGATATAAGCGAAGATAAGATCCTGCGCGGTACTTTTGCCGCGTTCATTGCTTCAGCCATTGTGTTGCCTCCTGTATATAGTCGGGAATTATGCTGTAGCCGTCATCCGAAGGCTCGAGAATGCTGTCGCCTATGGCATCAAATGCATAGGTGTTGAGCGATTCGGCGAGCGCATCGGCAAACAGACCGCGTTGCTTCAAAAATGTTTTGAGCGCTTCGGGCTCGCCCTCAAGGAGCAGACGCAAATATTCAAGCTCGTTTTTTCCGGGTCGGATATCACGATCGTCGACAGGTTCCGCTGTTTCGGTTTGAGGCGGCAAATCGCCGCTTTCATCACTGTCGGATCGAACGTCCGCAAGTATTTCTGCGGCGGTCCATGAATCTCGCTCGATTCCGAGCGCCGCGTCGATTGAAAACTCATGGCTTTCGGGCGCGTAAAGCGCTTCGTTTGCAAGCGCTGTGTCGGCGTTTGCATTGTTGCGTTGCCGCTTCGCGCGGACTGCTGATGGAAGCTCACGGTCGAAATATGCGTCTATCGCCGCACGTTCGGCATTGCCGAGCAAGGGGCATTTGAGTCTGGCTCGGATCGAAAGCGACGCTCTGATACGGTTCTCGCAATATTTGATTATGTCGGCAAGCTTTTCGCGCAACAGAGACGGCTTGCCGAGCGAACGATATGTGTATGAGATCAATGCATTTGTGCCGTGGGTGCACAGAGCACTGCGATAAGCACTGCGTGCGCCGGTACACATCGGTAGCAATTGTATTGCAGCAAGCATTCCGGAATCGGCGCTTGCAGCCGATGGTAGCAAGTGTATTGCAGCAAGCGTTCGGGGATCGGCGCTTGCAACCGACGGTTGCAAGCGCATTGCCGTAAAAGTCACGGGATCGGCGTTTGCAGCCGATGGCGGATCTGCGGCAGTATTTTCAAAGTCAAGCTCGGGAACTGCAGCAGCCATTGCCGCCGGCAAATGAGTCTCTAACAGCGAATGAGTTTCCGGATACTTGCCTTCAGGATCGGGCGAATAGCCCGAAATATGCAAAAGCAGTAAGAACCGGGATGTTTTTTGAGGATCGAGGTAAAATTCCGGAAAACCCGAAAGTTTCGCGAATTCTTCGGCGAAAGGCGATATCTCATCGGGCAGCGGCAGCTTGTGTATAAGGCAGTAATCGCAAAGCCAATTTGCAATATAGCAGTCAAGCTTGTCAAATTCTTTATGATACATAATAAAGAGTCTGCACATCAGCTTTATACCCTCGCACGGCGCGATCAGCTCCGGCAGATTGATTATCTCAAAAAGCATAAGCAATATATAACTCAATGAGGTTTTTATCTTGGTTTGTTTTTTTACACTGTCCCTGAAGTAAAAGTAGTAGTCAAGCTGTGCTTTTTTCATCGAGCGGTATTCCGGAACATATGCCGGAAACGGCGAAAATTCGCAGGGTCTGCCGTGCATTTCAAGATATTTTTTTGCGTCTTCGGCAAAGTCACCGTAAAAACCGACGGGAGATATACGCGGTCGAATATTTACGCTTGTTATCAGAAGATTTTGCGGAGTATAGGAAAATTGCTCAGTTTTGGAATGCTCAGCTGCGGTGTAATCCAATTTGCCGGTGTCGGGACCGTTGTCCTGACCGAACTCGACCGTTACGCAGGAAATTTCGCGATGAGTCGGACGATATGCGTGTTTCTTGGGGATAATGTGGGAAATATCGTCAAAAATATTCGCGTCGGAGTTATTATTGTATTCGTTTTTGTCGTTCATACGAATATTTCCCCCCCCTGCATTTTTCTATCCTTATATTTTATCATAAAAGAATGGCTATGTCAACGCAAGTCAGGCACATGACTTGAAAATTCACTGTAGGATTACAATAGATGTG
>DHJP01000166.1:343-3688 GCA_002404395.1 Clostridiales bacterium UBA4717 | reverse complement strand
GTAGCGGGAGATACGACGGTTTTCCAGCACTCCGGCAGTATGGGCAGTGTATCATACCTCCATTTTCTGTATTTTTCATCGTAGTCCTCGGGCTTTGCAAGCTCGGTGAGATGCCCGACACATGAGCTTACGATATAGCCGCTGCCTTCAAAATATCCGTTTTCTTTTTTATATGCGCCGATTACCTTGCTGATAGCAAGTGCCACGCTCGGCTTTTCCGCGATCACAAGAACCATCTGTGTACCTCCCAAAATTTCGGGGATGCGTAAATGCACCCCCGGATATCGTGTCATTCTTCGTCGTTATACTCTGTTTCGTCGTCCTCAAAGGAAAGCTCGGATGTATCCGCTTCCGGTTCATCTTCACTGACAGTTTCGCTGTCGTCTATATATTCCATATCCTCATCGGAAACGCGTGCCTCTTTTTGGGGCTTATATATCTTGAAATAGAAGTACAAGCCGCCTGCAACTGCACCAAGCGCAAGAATTATAAGGATTGTACCAAGTGTGTTGCCGCCGCTTTTCTTCGGCATGTCCTCTGCGTCCGTATCGGGCTTTTCCGTTTTATCTTCTCCAAAATCAACTGACGGCGGGGTATCTGTCGGTTTTTCCGGCTCTTCCTCCGATAAAAATTCTTTCAGATCGTTTTCATCAATCATAGAAAGCATATATACATTTTTTGTAGAGCTTGCGTGGTCGATAATGATGTAAAAGGTCTGATTGTTCGCTGTGGTAATGGTATAAAATTCTTTACCGCTTTGCTTGTCAACAATGTTGTCAAGCACCTCGCCGTTGCCTTTTACCGAAAATGCACCGTCTGTCGGGGTATCATTTTCGGATTCATCGTTTCCTTCCGGTTCTTTACCGCTGTCGGAAGGCTCCTCTGTCTGAGATGCCGATTCATCTTCGGACGGAAGATTTTCTGTGCCGTTTTCAAAGCCGTCTGCCGTGCTTACACTCGGTACAGGCTCGCCGTAAAATTCCGCGTCAAGCGGACCTTCATCCATAGCAAATGCCGTAACGGTTGTCATTGCAATCACCGAAAGGATCGCAAGGATAAGGCAAAAGATTTTAGTCCAATTCTTCATGTTCAATTTTCTCACTTTCTGCGGCTTTTTCCTTGCCGCTGCTTTTTTGCTTCTCCGTCTCGTCGGTAAAACGAACACTGCCGTCCTGAATACCGTACAGCATACGGAGCATATCCGCATCCGTTAATTGCATAGAACGGATACTCTTGATAATTTCCTGATCTTCAAGTTGTTTTCTCTGCATTTTCAACTGCCTGAGCTGTGTCTGCCATTCGGAAATCTTTTTTTCGATCTTATCAATTTCCTCTATGACGCGGTTCAATTTTGCGTTCATATGCTTATCCTTTCTCTCGTTAATTTTCTCCAAACAACTCCTTGCGGTTGCCGTAGGTCGTATTGTACAGGTCATACAGCTCCTGCTCCTCCGCATTCATTCTTGAACGCAGTACCGCGTCCAAACCGTTGTCCGTCAGTACGATATGCAGGTGATAAATCGTACGATAACGCACTACTTCCTTCGCTGTCGGCGGATCTCCCGTATAAATCGTTTCCGTGTAGGAAACTCTCTCACTTACAGAATAATACGAGAGCGTGTACTGCTCGCGGAATATCTCTTGTAGTTCACTTTGTATATCTTCATAGGTAAAGTTGCCGTACTTAACAGAAAAGTAAGAGATAAGAGGATAAGGATCGTGTTTTATCTCATCTAAATGATAAGTGTAACTCGCGTATCCCGGATATTGTGTTCGGGTTCTTGAAATTTGTCTTTCAAGAGCCGTTTCCAAATCGCAATAGCGATCCTCTGCCGCAAGCATTTCTTCATCCTTGCTCGGATAGGTAGTCGTTATAATCGGCGTAGACGCACCTGCAAACATAGAGGAACAACTGCCAAGCCCAATCATCATCAAAAGGAAAAGCAAGCCAAGTCCGATAAGAGCATAAAACAGTCCCTTATTGTTCCTAAAAAATGTGGTTGCAAGCTCTTTGACTTTATCCGCTTTTCCCACAGCTGCTTTGGCACTTTTTTGCGCCGCAGAGGTTGTGCCGCGAGCTTTGGAGCGTGCCGCTATCCGATATTCGCGTTTTATTCGCTCTTTCTGCTGTTCTTTTCGGTGCGGTTTCTTTTTTTCACTTCCCGTACCATAACTCTCAGTTGGATTTTTCTTTGAGTATTGCGAATACTTCGGTTCGTCATACAAACGCTCCTGTCGTTTGTCTCTATGTTTCAGATAACTACGTGCCGCCGCACGTGCGGAAACTTCGGTGAGAATTTCCGTTTCGTGTGCGCCCTTGACCGCAGAATTATCTTTTTCCGTTTCCCGTACCTTGGCGTGCGCTGCAACCGCCGCCGCGCCGACTGCCGTCCCCAAAGCTTTCCCGACAAGTCTTGCCGCCTTATTTCTGTGCCGTTTTTTACGTTTTCCTTGCCCCGATTCGTCATCAAAATTGAGGCGGATCGGCTCTTTGGGAGTATCATCGGATAAAAGCGGAATTGTATCGGGCATAGCCTCCTCGCGTAATGCAATTCTCGTTTCATGCCGCAGCTGCAAGGCTTTCCCCATATCTTCGGGGGATGTCTCTGCAAGTGACGGGATATCCGTACTTACGGGAACGGGAAACTTGCTTTCCGCAGATGACATTTCCGCATTATTCGGATTCATAGCCGCCATCCGTAATATACCGCTCCCACTGTGCCATCATTGAATGAAGTTCTCCATCAAGAAAACGGTTGAATTTTTCGCTCACACTTTCCATATCCACTCCCGACACAAGCAAGCGGATGATGTTCTGCAAAATGCCGATGTATTCCGCAAGAGTTACAAGGTCGCCCACAAGTTCGGATACACCTTTCTGCAAGGCGGTTTCCTTATCGTTATGAAGCAACTTGGTTTTCGCGCGCTCGCTAATCTCGGCAAGGCGGAGCAGGTAGGCGTTGCACATTTTTTCGGTTTCACGCCTGATATGCAGATAGGGACGGTGATGGTTCTTTAACTTTTCCTCCCGTTTCCACATAACAATGAGACTGCCAAGCATAGCGCAAAGCTCGTCTCTGTCGTGAACAAGCGTATCAAACGTCGCTTCGTTTACAGTTTTATGATCGGTCATGCGTTTTCCTCCGTATTTGTTTTCATTTCGCTCGGGCGTGTTGTCATCAGCGAATAGAGCTGCAAAGACTTGTCGAAACGGTCCTTGAACGGAATAATGGTGTTTCCGTAATAGATAAGACCTTCGCCGGCAGGACTGTTGGTTACATAGGATAGCTGATAGGGGGAGATGCCAAGCTGTTTTGAAAGAATTTCTCGATCTCCTGCCGCTTG
>DHJP01000166.1:0-338 GCA_002404395.1 Clostridiales bacterium UBA4717 | reverse complement strand
TACACAAAATCCGAGTTTTCAAAGATATTCTCAATTTCACGGCTCGCGAGCAGATCTTTGACGTTCTGTGTAATACCTGTCGGGATACCGCCCCACTTACGGAAACGCTTCCATATCTCTACCGAGTAGTTCGCTGTCTGTTCTTCTTTAAGCAGCAGATGAAATTCATCAATGTAATATCTCGTTGATTTGTTTGCCGCACGATTGACGGTTACTCTGTTCCAGACCTGATCCTGTACAATGAGCATCCCGATCTTTTTAAGCTGCTTGCCAAGCTCCTTAATGTCAAAGCTGACCACACGGTTGTCTATGTTGATGTTCGTCCGATGGTTGAACAC
>DHJP01000017.1 GCA_002404395.1 Clostridiales bacterium UBA4717 | reverse complement strand
CGCGCCCGACGATTTTAGGTTCAATGATATTTCTTATTACAGCCATAATTCCGTACAGCACAAGCAACATGACTCCGCGCCTCGTATCGCCGCCGAGCAGGGAAATGACCGCCCACGGCAGAAGCACGGCTCCGCTGCCGAAAACCGGGAGAATATCAACCGCGGCGGTAAACAATGCCGCGGCAAAGGCCTTTTTTATGCCTATAAGCGACAATCCCAAGAACAGCTCCGCAAAGGTTATCAGAAATATGAGCGAGTATGACCGGAGATATTTGGCAAGTATTTTCACAAGGCAGCTTTTTGCCGATATCACCGCATCCCGTTTTCCCTCCGGTATCAGCTTAAGTAAAAAGCCCGTAATTCTCTGATAATCCGCGGAAATAAAGAAGGTCGCGATCACGGTAAACACTACGCTGACCGCAAGCGACGGCACATTTGCCATCAGCTCGGATGCAAACCCGACCGCCTTTACCGAGACGGCGCTGACTGCCGAGGTAAGCGAAAGCTCAAAATTACTGAAAAATGAACCCACGCCGGAGGCTCCCGAAGCATCAAACGACGCGATAAAATGCTGAAGTCTCAGCGACAGCTCCGATATTGCCGGAGCAATATTTTCGGAATAAAAGCCCGGCATAGCCATGAAAATATTTCCGAGCGCCGTAATGAGCTTGACCGCCGCAAAAGCCAGCGCCGTGCCTATTGTCCCGTAAAACACAAGCACGCATATCACTGCCGCAAACCGCTCTTTAAAATGAAACTTTAAATTCAGAAACCGAGCCGGCGTGCAAAGTATTGCGGAGATCAAAAGTCCGAGTACAAACGGCAGTACCACACCGAGCAGGTATTTTAAAAAAATATAGCAGATCAGCAAAATGACCGCGAAATATAAAAACGATATTACAAAACCTCTCCGTTCAGGGATCTTATCCATAACCTTCTCCGTAAACACAATCCGATAATTAAACGGTGCACGCCGAACTTCCGTCCGGCATAATTTTTGCCGTAATTATATTTTACTTATATTTCCACTTATATTCAGACACAGCGAAAATATATCAAAAAAATACCGTTTGACAAAAATCACTGTCAAACGGTATTAAATATTAGATATCAATATGTTTTATTCCCCGCATTTTTTGCTTTCGCGGCAAAAAAGCGAACTGTCAGCGTAATAAGCGATACAAGCAGTATGCCGAACAGCGATCCGACAAAATCAAGGATCACATCGTCAACCGAATCGGTACGTCCGAAAAAGCCCTGAATATATTCGTCCGTCACTGCAATAAGCAACGCAAAGAAAGCAGGCTCCGAAAGCCGTCCGAAAGGTCTTGAAAATACCAAAAGAGATAGTCCGGCAAGCTCACAGCCGAGAATAAAGAACTCAAAAAAATGTGCGCTTTTCCGCACCAGCTTTGAAAATACAGCCTCTCCCCCGCCCGCCGCATTCACTGCGGCTTCCTTAAGCTCCGGAAGCTTTTCTTCTATGATCTCAATTACCTTGTCGCTCTTGGCATTGCTGACTTCCGGAAGCTCCGCGGAATTTGAAAAAATAAACGCAACGGTTGCCGCTGTAAGCAGCAAAAGCACTATCGCCGCGGCGATTCTGCCTCTGCTCATTTTTCTTCCCTTCTCATATAGCTCCGCTCGCTTTGAAGATCGCGCAGACAGGAAGCAACATCGTTTCCTTCCGCTTTAAGTTTTTGCAGATATTCTCCGATTTCGGAATTATTCATAGGCTCGGTACACTTGCACTCAAGCGCCCCGTCACGATGTCGGAGCATTACGCGATAGCCCGCCTTGACATTTTCGCAGTCGATCAATTCGGCTTCGTCCGCTCCGCTCCAATGATATCTGACGCCCTTTCCGCTCAGAATGTTAAGAATATCGGATACTACCGCGCTGGCGGTGGGAAGGCTTCCGGCGCCTCTGCCGTAAAGCATTATATCGCCAACCGCGTTTCCGAAGATCCTGATACCGTTGTATACATCGTCGATCCCCGAAAGCGGATCGGAGGCAGAGACAAACATCGGCGATACGAACGCTCCCACACGATTTTCCGCGCGATACGCCCTCCCTATCAGTTTTACGGAGCCGTTGCTCCTTTTTGCGTTTTCGACATCCGCCGCCGTAAGCTTGCATATCCCCTCTGTTTTTATAAACTCTGCGGAAATAAGCTTTCCGAAAGCCAGCGCGGACAATATTGCAATTTTACGGCAGGCATCAATACCTTCAATATCCGCAGACGGATCTGCTTCCGCATATCCGCGCGCCTTTGCTTCGGCAAGCGCGGTATCAAACTCAAGTCCGCCGTCGCGCATTCTGGTTAAAATATAATTCGTAGTGCCGTTGAGTATACCGTCGATTTCAAAAATATCATCCTGCTGCATTGCGGTATCGAGCGTGCGTATAATCGGTATCCCTCCGCCTACGCTCGCCTCAAACATATAGTAAACGCCGTTTTTTTCGGCGCACTCAAGCAATTCAAGCCCGTGCTTCGATACCACTTCTTTGTTGGAGGTCACGACGCTTTTTTTCATATTCATCGCCGCAAGCGAAAATTCAAGCGCAGGGTGAGAGCCGCCCATCATTTCGGCGACCAGCTCGACCTCCGGATCGTTCAGAATGACATTATAGTCATGTACGACCCTGTCGGCATACGGACTTTCGGGAAAATCACGCAGATCAAGGATATATTTCACCGTCGGCTCAAAACCGCATTTCCGACGTATCAATTCAAGATTTCGGTCAATGACTTCGGCACATCCGCTTCCGACAACGCCGAATCCGAGTATAGCAATATACTTTTTCATCTGAATACCCCTGCCGGCGAAGCCGACTCAATGTATTATCGGTAATTTTAATTCACATTCAAAAAGCTCAGCAGCCGCTCTCGGCAAGTCTGCCGCGAACCCGCTCTGCGGCAAGTTTTTCTTCCTTGCGGAAAGCAAAGAAGAAGAAAACGCAATGAACAAGTACGGTAAGCAACCATGATATGGGATACGATATGTATAACGACTGTATCGTGCCTACCTCTTTGAATATCGTATATATCCAAACAATCCTGAGCAAACACGAGCCGACGAGCGATACTATCATCGCAGTTGCCGAACGCCCGAGCCCGCGCAGTGCGCTTGACATAACATCCATCATACCGCACAGAAAATATGTGGTGCAGATAATAGTCATTCGGTCAATGCCGTGAGATATCACATC
Source organism: Clostridiales bacterium UBA4717 (assembly GCA_002404395.1). Taxonomy (GTDB): domain Bacteria; phylum Bacillota; class Clostridia; order Oscillospirales; family CAG-272; genus UBA4717. The sequence goes on along the minus strand of DHJP01000017.1, from coordinate 1,334 downwards.
CGGATCATGAGTATAAAATCCGAGCAGCTCGGTTTTGAAAACAAAAGCAAAGCCTCCGAGGAGCACTCCCGCTCCGAGCACAAACAATAAACTTTCATAAACTATCTTTTTTATTCGATCAAACTTCAGCGCACCGTGATTCTGCGAAACAAAGGCAAGCGTTGCCTGAGCGATCGAATTCATGACGATATACACAAAATTTTCTATACTGCTTGCGGCAGTGTTTCCGTCCATGACGATCGAGCCGAAAGAGTTGACCGATGATTGGATAAGCACATTGGATATTGAGAAAAACGAGCCCTGTATTCCGGCGGGAAGTCCGATCTTGGTTATCAGCGCAAAATCTCCGAGCGTAACCTTAAGCGCTTCGCCGGTAAGTTTGATCGGAGAATTGACTCTGATAAAATATATCAGGGTCAGCACTGCGGATATGATCTGCGAAACAACCGTAGCAATAGCCACTCCCGAAACTCCCATATTGAAGCCGAGAACCGTCACAAGATTGAGCGCTACATTGAAAAGTCCGGAAAAGAACAGAAACAGTAACGGCCTTTTGGTATCGCCGACCGCTCTTATGCAGGCACTGCCGAAGTTGTAAAAAGCGTTTGCCGGAAGTCCGAGAAAAAATATCTTCATGTACGAAACCGAGCGGTCGATAACGTCCGCCGGCGTATCCATAAGCTCAAGCATCGGTCTTGCAAAGCAAAATCCGAGCACCCCGAGCAGCACGCCTCCGACAAGCGAGATTATGAGCGCCCCGGCACTTGCACGTGCCGCGCCCGCTTCATCACGCCGCCCGAGATTTCGTCCGACGATAACGCTTGCGCCGACTCCAATGCCCATCAGCACATTGGTAATAAGCGCAATAAGCGCGCCCGTAGCGCCGACCGCAGCAAGCGAGCCCTGCTCGGCAAACTGTCCGACAACGATCATATCGGCGGCATTGTACAACAGCTGTAATACTCCCGTCAGTATTACGGGGACCGAAAAGACAAACAGCTTGGAAAAAATCGGTCCTTCGGTCATATCCATTTGTCCGCTTTTCATTTCTCCTCCGATCAAATCTTACATTGTAATAATATTTACCGCATCTGATATGTATATTACACGAAGCTGCGGTAAAGTTTATTATAGCACCACCGTCTTGAAAAGTCAAACCCAAAATCGATTTTCGGGCAGTTTCTCCCAAATTTGTTCAAAAGTCACACAGTCATTTGTCTCCGACGGCAGGAAACTTATAGATAAAAACCGAAAAAAACTCTTTACAAAATCAAAAAATCATGCTATAATATGTCAGTATGTATACCGTATGCCCGGGATGCGGAAAAAAGAGC
>DHJP01000027.1 GCA_002404395.1 Clostridiales bacterium UBA4717 | reverse complement strand
GTCAAGGTCAGAGTAGCCGGTCTTTGTACCGGTCACACCCTCCGGATTCTGCGACAGTTCGCGCAAATGCTTCAGCGTCAGCACGAGGGCTTCGCGAATGTGGACATAGTCGCGCGATTCCGCACCCTGCATAAGCTGCATGAATTTTTCGGATGAAGCCTCCACCACCGAGCGTGCATTGTCATATTCGCCCGAATATACGAGCGATTCAATGTCCTCGGCAGAGGCAAGCACCTTCCGTAAAAGACTCTTTTCGGCAACTATCTTTGCGTAATCAATGATGTTTTCAGCGGACGGGACCGATTGCGCTATAAGCTTTATGTATTCGGCGAGGTCGCGTTCCTTGAGCACGCCCTGTTTTGAAAGCGTGTCAATAAGCGTTACCACGTCGATCGTTTTGCTGCTTAAAAACAGTTCGTTCATCGCCAAGAAAATCTTGGCGTGATCTTCTATGTAGAAATCGGTACTGCCTATAATGCCGATGATCTTGTCAATTGATGACGGATCAATAAGTATAGAGCCGAGCACCGACTGTTCGGCTTCAAGTGAAAATGGAACTTTTTTCTGCGACAGTTCGGAAAACTGCCCGTAATTCCCGTAACCGTTATCGCTCGGCATGCGCTTGTACCACCTTAAAATTATTTAGCGTCGGAAACAATGACATTCAGCTTTCCGACCACATCCTGATAGAGCTTGACGTCGATCGTGAACGAGCCGAAGCTTTTGATCGGATCGTCGAGCTGGATTTTTTTCTTGTCGATTGAAATTTTATATTCTTTCTCAAGCGCCTCGGCGATGTCTTTTGAAGTTACCGAGCCGAAGAGTCTGCCGTCCGGACCTGCCTGCAGTTTGAGTTTGATCACTACCGGTTCAAGCTTTGCGGCAAGCTCGCGTGCCTCGGCGCGCTCAACTTCTATCTTGTGCTTAGCAGCGGCTTCTTTGTTCTTGATCTCGTTCAGCGCTTTGTTGTCGGCGGCAACCGCAAGTCCCTTAGGAAAAAGAAAATTGCGCGCATAGCCGTCGGAGACATCAATGATCTGTCCCTTTTTGCCTTGAGCTCTTACGTCCTGTGTTAAAATTACCTTCATATTGTGACCTCCGGTAAAAGTGCATTATCTTCGGAAAAGCAGTTGCTTAAACGGCGTTTGCGCCGTTTACGTATGCATCTATCTTTTCTTTGAGCGAGTGAAGTACTTCGTCAAGCGATACTCCCTTGATCTGTGCGCCTGCCGACTCGTAATAGCCGCCTCCGCCGATCCCTTCAAGAATCGAAGCGACGTTGACCTTGCCGGAAGACCGCGCCGAAATGTGAATGACATTGTTTATCTCAAATACAGCGAAAGAAGCATATACCCCTTTCAGATCAAGCAGAATATCCGCAACCTTTGCGGCGATTATCCTATCGTCGTAATCGCCCGAGGGAGTGCCGAGTGCGATCGCAAAGTGCTCTCGGTATATTTTGGCATCGGCTGCGCAGACCGCGGCTCTCTTATACTCGTCAAGAGTCGCTTCAAAAAAGAGTTGAGCGTCCGCCGGGCTTGCACCCTCGCTGCGCAGATACTGTGCGGCGCTGAATGTGCGCACTCCGGCGTTGCGCGTGAATTGTTTGGTATCAAGCAGGATCCCGCAGAATAAAAGCAGAGCCTCTTTTGCGGGCAGAGTCCCCATCGGAAGCTGATGTTCAAGAAATTCGGCAACCAGCTCCGAGGCAGATGACGCATACGGTTCGATGTATTCTATTTCGGCGTTGATCTGCGGGGCGTCTTTGGGACGCATCTTGCTGTGATGGTCGATTATTATTACCTTGCCCGAATTCTCAGCGACCGTAGTCGATTCAAAGCGCAGAGGATTGTTTACGTCAACTACTATGCACAGGGTGTCGCTGCGGATAAGATCCTCGGCGGAGATCGGGTCAATGAACATATTTTCGTAGTCCGCGCCGCCGTCAAGAGTTTTCAGGCATTGCTTCGCATTGATGTTTTCGGTGTTCAGTACGAGTTTCGGCTTGACGTTGACCGACAGCGCGAGCCTTGCTACTCCGACACAGGCGCCGATCGAATCGTAGTCGGGTGAGCTGTGTCCCATGATCAGCACATTTCCGGCCTCTTCCATTAGCTCGGTGATTTTCGCTGCAGTCATTCTTGCACGGACCTGCGTGGACTTTGAGGTGGTCTTGACTCTGCCGTCAAAGGAAACGTTTTCGTTTCCGTTATAGAATACCGCAGTGTCTCCGCCGCGCTTGAGCGCATATTCGAGCGCGTTCTGCGCACCGGCTTCGCGCTCGGCGAGCGTTCCGTGGAAGCGCGCGGCTCCGATCGAAATTGTGAGCGAAAGGTTGGTCTCGCCGACTTTGATCTCGTGGATCTTTTCGCGGATGTTGAATTTGTCCTCGATAAAGCGGTCAAGGTATCTTGACTCAAAGAAGAAAAGATACTTGTTGCGCTCATATTCCTTGATTACGCCGCCGACGCTCTGCGCCCATTCTTTCAATAACATTTCCGCACTGTGAGTAGCTTCCCGCGTTTTTTCGCGAACTGCCTGACTCAGCTCGTCAACATTGTCGATGATGATGTATGCAACAACGGTCTGCTCGTCGGCAAGCCGTTTGGTGAGCGAGGCGATCTCCGAGCGTTCGTTCCAAAGCGTGATGTAGTAATGACTGCCTTGCGCTTCGATTTTGTATGCCTTAATGCTGTATACGTTTCCGAAAGCCTCGGCTTTGATACCGTCGCTTTCGGTTGCGGCGGCAATCTCGGCGATGCTTACGTTGCATATCTCACCGATGTTTTTAGGAGTCTGACGGAAGTTTTCGGGCATCAGCACCGAAATTGAGTCGTTGCAGTAAATGATCTTTCCGGAATCCGAGCAAATGACTATCGGAAGATACAGCTCACGGATGAATTGCAGAGTAATGTTTTGTAAGATAGGATTCTGCGCACTGTTCAAGCCCGAATTGAGTTTCAGGCTGAAAAAAGATACCGCGTATTCGGCAAGTATGAGCAAAAGCGATGTCACCGCGAAAAATGCAATGCCGAGCGGCACTCTTGACGCGGCGGACCCGGCAGAAATAAGCGAAAAGGAAAGAAAAGCCAAGAAAACTATCACGCACCGCACAATGATCGTGATTCGGTTGTTTCGGTTGTCGTTTTTTGAAATCATATCGCAGTTGTTGCCGGCGAAGCCGGTACAGAAAAATCGGACGTCATCGCGCCGGTGAGGCGAGTGAATATCTTATTCCGCCGTATGCAAAATATAAAAGCAGAAACGGCGTTAAACCGAAATAGATGGTAAAAACGCAGATAATTATTTTAAGCGCAAGTTTAGGTCCGCTCATCGGATGTCCGAAATTGAAATAGCTTTTTGCACCGAGTATCATATAGGTCGGCGACAGTACCACGAACAGGCTTACTATCAACCACATGACCCACGAGGAGCGCGCCGATACACCGAAGAAGAACGAAACTATCAGCGTGATTGTATAAATGCCTGCGCTGAGGCGCGAGGTAGTGAGCGCCGATTGTTTGCAGTCGATCTCGATCACCTTGTCAGAGCTGACGTGCGAGAGCAGCTTGATGATGTAGCAGAGCGCATACATGGCAACCGAGTAATATGTGATATAAGCGGCGGCGAAAAGGCGTTTGATTATCAAAGCCGCCGAGGCGGCGTCAAGAAGCGACCTTGTCTGCTCCGGAAGCAGCAAAGCGATCTGGGAAACGAGAGCGTCGATTGCCGCCGAGATAGATGCGAAAAATTCCTGAAACGAGAAGCCGCCGAATGTTAAGAAGCCGTATACGATATTCTCGGCAAGCTTCCATAAGATCAGCAGTGACGTCGAAACAGCTACCGCCTCGTTGAAAGCGCACTTCCGTTTAAGCAGTGTTGCGAGCGCGATCGCAACCGGTAAAAAGCTATGTGCGCCGACCGCGGCGCAGATCCCGCTTCTGCAGGCAATAAGCGCAAAGGTTATTGCGGGCAGGATCAGTGCGTGCCAATCGACGTATGCAAAGACAAAGGTGAAAGCGGCGGACGCGATCAGCGTTGCGAGCAATGAGGTGATCTTTGAGCAGAAGATCTGCGAGAGAAAGACGGAGATGGCGGTGGCAACAACGTAGAGCACTACTCTGAATATCCAATGCTTACCGCTCTTTTCGGAAGATAAGGCCATAGCGCCACCTCACATA
>DHJP01000172.1:78377-78519 GCA_002404395.1 Clostridiales bacterium UBA4717 | reverse complement strand
ACTATGGTGTAGTCCATTGCGCCGTTTTTCGCAAGCATATCGGTAAGCGCGGCGACGGTGGAATTTTTCTGACCGATAGCCACGTATATGCAGATGATATTTTTACCTTTTTGATTTATAATGGTATCGGCGGCGATAGCAG
>DHJP01000172.1:75685-78322 GCA_002404395.1 Clostridiales bacterium UBA4717 | reverse complement strand
TCGCCGATTATAAGCTCACGCTGACCGCGGCCGATCGGTATCATCGAGTCGATAGCTTTGATTCCGGTCTGAAGCGGGACGCTTACCGATTTTCTTTCGATTATACCGGGTGCTTTTTTTTCGATCGGACGCATTTCATTGCTTTTTATCGCGCCTTTGCCGTCGATAGGCTCGCCGAGCGCGTTTACGACTCTGCCGATAAGTGCCTCGCCCACCGGTACTTCGACAACCTTGCCGGTACGCTTGACAAGGTCGCCTTCTTTGATGCTGCTGTCGTTTCCGAGTATAACTACGCTTACATAGTTTTCTTCCAGGTTCAGCGCCATTCCGTGTTCGCCGCCCGGAAATTCCACAAGCTCGTTTGCCATGCATTTTTCAAGACCGTGCACGGTAGCGATACCGTCGCCGACTTTGACTACATAGCCCGTTTCGTTTTCCTCGGTATGGTTACGGTAGTTTCTGATCTGATCTTTGATTATTTTGCTGATTTCATCGGTTTTTAGCTGCATAATGATTCCAATGCCGCCGTAGGCGGCTCAGTTATGATTTCAGACTTCAAGTGAGGTAAGTTCCTCGCGCAGCGTATCAAGCGAAGAGCGAACGCTCTTGTCGATCTGAATTCCGTTATAGCGAAGTACGATCCCGCCTATAACGGAGGAGTCTGTCGTGTTATTGAGAATCACGTTTTTTCCTGTCTTTGCGGAAAGTATACCGCAAAGCTTATTTATCTGAGCCTCGGTAAGCGGATACGCGCTGACTGCCTCGGCTCTGAGTATGTTGTGATCGAGGTCGTAGAGCTTATCAAAATGACAGACGCATTTTTCGAACAGGTCAAAATGCTTTTTTTCGCACAGTATCAAAATGAAATTCAATATTCTTTCGTCAGCGTCCGCAAATGCTTTTTCGGCAAGCGAAACTCTGAGCTCCGGCGAGAGCGTGGGCGTGTCGAGCAGCTTGGTATATTCGGAATTTGACGAAAGCGCTGCACAAATATCATGCAGTTCTTCAAAAAACAATTCTTCCGCCCGATCTTCCTTTGCGACTTCGTACAACGCTTCTGCGTATTCCTCGTGCATCGGCTTCACTTTGCTTCACCCATTTCATCAATAAATCTGTCGATAAGCGCTTTATGCTTGTCCGGATCGATCTCTTCCTCAAGCACCTTGCCGGCGATCGATACTGCCATTCCGGAAAGCTCATCCTTAAGCTCGTTTTCGGCGGTCTTTTTGTCCGCTTCTATCTGCTTGTCGGCACGTTCGATTATCGAAGCGGCTTCTTTATGCGCGTCGTTTATTATTTCTTCGCTTTTGAGCGCCGCGCGGTGGCTTGCCGACTTAACGATCTCGTTTGCTTCATTTTTGGCGTTTTCAAGCTTGGTTTCATATTCAAGCTTCATGGCGTCGGCTTCGCTCTGCGTTTTTTCGGCGCCGTCGTAAAGCTCCTTTATCTCGGTTTCGCGGTCAAGCATCATTTTGCGTACCGGCTTGAAAAAGATCTTTTTCATAATGAGATAAAGGATAAGCAGATTGCCCCATGTGAAGATCAGCGTCCACACATCAATACTGACAAATCCCATTTGCTATTATCACCTTTCGTTATTAGGCTGTAAAGGCTGTCCTTTATCAAAGCGCGATAAGCTTTACAAGCGGATTTGCAAAGAGCAGGATAAGCGCGATAACAAGTCCGTAAATACCCGTAGTTTCCGCGACTGCGCACCCGAAAAGCATTGTCGTCGTTATATCGCCCTTGGCTTCGGGCTGACGGCCGACGGCCTCAGCCGCTTTACCTGCCGCATATCCCTGACCGATACCCGGTCCGATACCTGCAATCATTGCAAGGCCTGCACCTACTGCGGACGCTGCGAGTACAATAGTTCTGTAAAGTTCCATTTTATACCTCCCACCGGCTTTGCCGGTAAAAAAATAAACGTAGATTTTAGTGCCGTTGTGCGGCATAAACAAGTATATCTTTTGTATCTTTCGTAAAGCTTTGAGCGGATCATGCCTTTTTGCCGAGCGCGGCTTCGTCGGTTCCCGCATTTCTTACGAGCACCATCGTCAGCATACAGATGATGTACGCCTGCAGAAAGCTTGTGAACAGGTCTGTGTATATTGAGAGTATTGCCGGCAGACCGAGCTGCAGGATCGGGATCGAGTTTATAAACGTGTTCGGGATCCATTTCAGGATAAATGCGCTGAGCGAGGCAAGTCCCGAATATACGAGAGATGAAATTATTATACCCGCCGCGATGTTGCCGAAATGACGGAAAGACATTGAGATCGGGCTTGCGATGTCGCCGATAACATTTATCGGAAGCAAGAGCGGGAACGGCTCAATGTAGCCGTGAAGCCAGCCCTTGATACCGTTGCACCTGATGTTGTTCGCAATTATCATTACAAAGGTGACAAGCGACCAGCCGAGCGTAGTCGAAAGGTCACCTGTCAGCGGTCTCATTCCGGTAAGGCTCGAAAGACTGCCGAGAATTGACAGTGTAAACAGCGTGCCGATATACGGCGCCATTGAAATATATCCGGGACCCATGGTGTTTTCCACAAGGTTGTACAGCGCGCCGACAAGCTTTTCAGCTACGAGCTGACGGCGCGTCGGGATCTTTTTCATTCCGCGGGTCAAAAACAC
>DHJP01000172.1:69960-75619 GCA_002404395.1 Clostridiales bacterium UBA4717 | reverse complement strand
CCGCCATTATTATCCATGTGTTCACCACGGTTTCAGTAACCGGGATCCCGCCGAACAGCGGAATTTCAAACAGAATTTTTATGTCAAGATCGTTCATGTGCTCGCTCCTTTGGAAGCAGACATTTTATGCGCCGATCCGCGGCGTTATTTTCGGTTTTCGGAGTCCGACGGATCGGTGTCCGATGCCGGCTCTTTTGAAAAATCGGTTCCGCGTTCGGGATTTTTATTGAACATTGCGTTTACCGCCATGATTATCGGTCTCATGAAAATAAACGGTATTATCGTAAGGTATCCGTTGAAATACGGTGAGAGCAGGGCAAGCACTATAACTGCGCCCATAAACAGTAATCTGAAGGCGTAGGTTGCCTGAACAAAGGCGGAGGCGCCTTTCTCGTTCCGGGTGACCGCTTTTGATACGGCTAATGCCAGAAAGAAAAAGTTAAGCGTTGCGCCGAGCGCGCCGAGTAATGCTCCGGTCACTGCCGTGTAGTTGAAATACGGAGTGAACGCCATGACTGCAATCGACAATGCCGCTACCGCAAATAAACCGACAGCGACTCTTGCGATGTTTGCTTTGAGTTCTTTGGTCATACCCATGGGAAACTTCAATCCTTTCTGTCTTTGTTGCTTCGGTGCTCTGTGAAAAACGTCTTCAAAAGCCGAAACAGGCAGACGTATCCGGTACATATGCCAAGCAGTGCGCCGACTATTACTACCCAATTGCCGAGAGCAAATCGGTCGCGCAGCCAGCCGGATGCGAGCACACACAGCACTATCGGAGTTACTGCCGAGATCCCGGCTTGAGTAAAGCAGGAAAAAGCGTAAAAAAGCTTTGAAATGTTTTTCATTATGGTTTCTTTTCCCAAATGCGTTTTATCTATTCTACACCTTTCGGAGAGGTCTTTGGTTAACAAAAGGTTAACTCTTGATGAATTTCACACCGCTGTAATACTGTAAATTTGCTCAATTTCACTATTGACAATTGTAATATGCGGTGATATAATCAGTGCCATATTAAGGCTCTGAGACATATAATTTGCGTTTAAAACAAACGCAAAAGGTGATGATTCTGCCTTTTTGCCCGCGTTTTTTCGCAAGCGATATCGTCGATTATGGTTTGAGTCGGCTTCGCCGACATGGAGGCTGAGATGAAAAACGATAAGGTAGTAAAGCTTATATTTGCCGCGCTTACGGCTGCGGCGGTATGCATAGCGACCGCTATGGTATCTATACCGCTGCCGATCGGATATGCCAATCTCGGTGATGCTGTTATACTGCTCGGTGCCGGAATGCTCGGACCGGTTTTCGGCGCTGCCGCTGCCGGTATCGGCGCGTCGCTTGCCGATCTGTTTGCGGGTTTTCCCCAATATATCCCGGCAACATTCATCATAAAGGCGCTTATGGCTGTCGTGTTTTGCCTGCTCGTCAAAGCAATGTCCCAAAAGCTGAATCAAACGCTTTCCGCCGCAATAGCCGCGCTTTGCTGCGAGCTTATTATGGTTGCGGGATATTATCTGTATGAATCGGTCGTGTTGTCATACGGCTTCGGCGGTGCGCTTGCCGGCGTCACCGGAAACTTGCTTCAGGGTGCGGTCGCGACGGTTATATGCACGGCGCTTTATCGGGTGTGCATTTTGCTTTGCGAACGGCTTTCGGCGAAAAACAAGAGATAAGCATATCGCAAAAGTGCAATTTCTGCCGAGCGAAGTTATTTTTTCAATTTTCGTGCCGCAGTCTGCACGAAAGTCTCGTGTTTGTTTTTTGCCGCCCTGTGCGGTATGGATATTATTATGCATTTAGGCTTGTGGATTTATTCCCGAAAGCGCGTTCATCGTCGGATGTGCAAATGCAAAAAAAGAAATTTCAAGGAGCTTCCTTTGACGGCGGCTCCTTTTTTGCTGCTATTCTGCAAAATTCTGCTCTTTGAAGCGCAAAAGATTGACTTGTTCTGCAATTCATGATATAAGTTATGAAGTAAATACACTATCGATAAAACTTTTTTCGATATATTGAGGTGCGCTTATGAAATACAAATTTTACCTGACCGACGCATCAAGTGTTTTATATCCCGATGCGTCCGACCTGCCGCCCGCGCTTTCCGGGCTGTGTGTGTTTTCAAACGAAGCGGCGGCTTTTCAGGTCGCGGTCAGATGTGAAAATCAAGACGGAGAATCAGGCTCGACGTCTGAAATCGTGACGGAACTTGATTCTCCGATCTCAAGATATATCACCGTTTATACCGTTGAGGAGACGGCGGCGACGCGCATAGGATATGATTTCGGCGATGATTGGATGGACAGAAGCGGTCGCGGCATCTATCCCGACCGCCTCGAAAGGCTTGAGCGCGGAATGTTTACCGCAGTTACCGGATATTACCGAACGCTTTTCTTCAATGTCAATGAAAGGCTTGATACCGTGCAGAGCGGAACATACCCGATCCGCATATCATTTTTCACTTCGGGAGTTACCTGGAACGGTGAAAGAACAGAGCGTGAAAAGCTCGGCGAGGTGACGCTTACGGTTACTTTCTTGGAAGGAATTCTTCCGAAACAGTCGATTATCACGACAAATTGGATGCACTATGACTGCATGGCGGTATTATCAGGCACAAAGCCGTGGAGCGACGCCTATTTCGATGTGGTCAGAAGCTACATAGAGCTTGCGGTGCAGAACGGTCAGAATGCCGTATTTGTTCCGGCGTTTACTCCGCCGCTCGATACTCCGGTGGGTGAAGAACGCATGACGACTCAGCTGATAAAGATCGAAAAACTCGGCGATAAGTATGAGTTTGATCTGAGTCTGCTTGATCGGTTTATCCGTATGGCGCATGACTGCGGTGCGGAATATTTTGAACACAGCCACCTGTTTACTCAGTGGGGGGCGGCTCACGCTCCGAAAATTATCGTCAGGGAAAAGGGTGCCGAACGCAAATTGTTCGGGTGGGAGACTGCAGGCGATGATCCCGAGTACCGTCGATTCCTGCATGAATACCTTATGACGCTGAAAGCGTATATCGTCGAAAACGGGTTAAAGGAACGTTTCTTTTTCCATGTGTCTGACGAGCCGTCGGAAAAGTGGCTTGATACATACAAAAGCGCCGCAGACTTTGTGCATACGGAGCTTGCGGGATTCAGCAGCGGCGATGCGCTCGGCGAATACCGCTTCTATAAAGAGGGCTTGGTACAGACTCCGATCGTTTCAACCGACTGCATTGAGAGTTTTATCGGGAAATCGGAGCGGCTTTGGTTGTATTTTACAGGTCTGCAGAGCAAGGAGTATATGTCAAACCGCGTGATAGGTATGCCGCTTGCGCGTTGTCGTGTGCTCGGAGTACAGCTGTATTGGTACGGGTTTGACGGATTTTTGCATTGGGGGTTCAATGCGCACCATAATCGCCTTTCACGGCGCATTTTCGATCCGCGTATCTCGCCTGATATGGGCGGGGATTTTCCGGCAGGCACCTCCTACTTGGTGTACCCCGGCAAAGACGGAGCCGCGCCGTCGCTCAGGCTTACGGCGTTTCGCGATGCAATGCAGGACTACAGGATCTTTAAGCTTATGGAAACAAAGTGCGGGCGCGAGTCGGTGCTTGCGCTTATCCGTGAATACATTCCGAACATCGGTCTGAAGTGCCGTGTTTCGGCGGACGAGCTTACAGCGCTTCGCAAAGCGGCAATTCATGCGATAATATCGTAAGCCGGTGCGTACGTAAACACATCGCCGGCTTTCGGTTTGATTTAAGATATAACATAAAAAGGCAGAAGCCGTATTTCACGGCTTCTGCCTTTTTGCGCTGTGCAACGGTAAAATGCTCAGCTTAAAGCTCTATATACTGATCTCTGTCCGCTCCGACCGATATGTATTTTATTTTTGCCCCGGTCGCTTCGGCAATATACTTAATGTATTTCTGCGCGTTTTCGGGAAGCTCCTCGAACTTGCGGCAGTTTGAAATATCCTCAAGCCAGCCGTCATGATACTCGTACACCGGTTTTGCTCTTTTCAGCGCGTCGCCGGACGGGAAGCGGTCGGTAAGTCTGCCGTCCACATCATATTTTACGCATACCGGTATTTTTTTGAGATATGACAGCACATCAAGCTTGGTAATTGCGATTTCATCTGCGCCCTGCATAAGGATACCGTAACGTGATGCAGGCACGTCGAAGCCGCCGACTCTTCTCGGACGCCCGGTAGCCGCGCCGTACTCTCCGCCGGCTTCTCTTAATTCGTCGCCCTCGGCTCCGAACAGCTCGCAGGTGAACGGTCCTTCGCCCACGCAGCTTGAATATGCTTTCATTATACCGATCGACTTGTCAAGCTTTGCAAAAGGAATGCCGGCGCCGATGGGGGCGTATGCGGCGATAGTGGAGGAAGATGAGGTGTACGGATAGATACCGAAGTCGATATCGCGAAGCGCGCCGAGCTGGGCTTCAAACATGATGTTTTTGCCGCACTCGATCGCATTTTCAAGATATTCTGTGGTATCGCAGATGTAATCCTTGAAAGGAAGCCCGAAGTCTTTAAGCCACTTAAGCATATCTTCGTATCTGAGGGCTTCGTGACCGTAACCCTTTTCGACCGTGAGGTTTTTCCACTCGATTATTGACGGAAGCCGCTTTTCTATCGAATCAAAATCCAAAAGATCGCCCATTCTGAGCGCTTTTTTCATGTACTTGTCAGCATATACGGGCGCGATACCTCGGCGGGTCGATCCGAATTTGGCGTCGCCGAGACGGTCTTCTTCAAGACAGTCGAGCAGTTTGTGATAGGGCATACAGATCGTAGCGCGGTCGCTGATCTTCAGATGCTCCGGCGTTATTTCGATTCCGGCAGCGCGCAGCTTGCCGATCTCATTGAACAGATGCTCTACGTCAATTACCATGCCGGGTCCCATGACATTGACCGTGTTGCTTCTGAGAATACCCGAGGGAAGCAGATTAAGTATGAATTTTCCGCGCTCGTTGATAACGGTATGTCCGGCATTGTTTCCGCCCTGATAGCGAATTACGATTTCGTATTTTTCGCTGAGCAGATCGACCATACGGCCCTTTCCTTCGTCTCCCCAATTTATTCCTGCGATCGCTGTAAGCATAACTATTTTCCCCATATCGGCGAAGCCGACCCATAAAGTATTTTCAATGCGCGACAGGGCACAGTACCGCGCCGCGCTGAGCTTTTACTTATTTATTTTGACATCGATCCCGATAAGCGCCGTATTTGCTTCGAGTATCGGCGATACGACCTCAGCAAGATAAGTGTCGGTTTGCGCTTCGGCGCATCCCGTGAATCTGACAGGATCGCATATTCCGGCTATTTCCGCTTCGGTGATCCCGAACGCCGGTTCGGCGGCGATCTTTGCAAGCAGAGTATTTTTTTTGCCGTCGCGCTTGATCTCTTTTGCCGTTTCCACCGACAATTCGCGTATTACTTCGTGCAGAGCCTGACGGTCCTTGCCGCGCTTTACACAGTACATAAGAATGTTTTCGGTTGCCATGAAAGGCAACTCTTCGTCGAGATGTTTTTTGACGATTCCCGGATACACCGTAAGTCCGCTTATCACGTTGTAATAAAGCGAGAGCACCGCGTCGGCGGCAAGAAAGGCTTCCGGTATCGAAATGCGGCGGTTTGCCGAATCGTCAAGCGTGCGCTCGAACCACTGCGT
>DHJP01000172.1:58305-69945 GCA_002404395.1 Clostridiales bacterium UBA4717 | reverse complement strand
TGCGAGGCGGCAGTCACCGCAGGGTTTGTCAGGTCGCTGATAATGTAGCGTGACAGAGAGGCGATCCGCTCACTGCGCATCGGATTGCGCTTGTATGCCATTGCGGATGAGCCGACCTGTCCCGACTCGAACGGCTCGTCCACTTCTTTCAAATGGGACAAAAGCCTTATGTCTCCGGCGAATTTTGAAGCGCTTTGAGCGATTCCCGAGAGCACGGAGAGCACGTTGAAATCTATCTTGCGCGAATAGGTTTGTCCCGATACCGGGCAGATCTTGTCAAAGCCCATTTTTTCGGCAATGAGCATTTCAAGTTTTTTTACCTTTTCGCGGTCTCCGTCAAAAAGCGCAAGGAAGCTTGCGGAGGTTCCGGTAGTGCCCTTACAGCCGAAAAATTTCAGATTATCAAGCTCAAAATCAAGCCGCTCAAGGTCTGATACCAGATCGTTTATCCAAAGCGTTGCGCGTTTGCCTACAGTTGTCGGCTGTGCCGCCTGAAAATGAGTATATGCAAGCGTCGGCAGAGCCTTGTTTTTTTTCGCGAAGTCCGAAAGCGCGGCAATGCAGTTCACAAGCAATTTTTTGATCCGAAGCAGCGCCGCACGGTGCAGTATGATGTCGGTGTTGTCACCGACATAGCAGGAGGTCGCACCGAGATGAATTATTCCCTTTGCCGCGGGGCAGGCGTCGCCGTAGGTGCGTATATGAGCCATGACGTCGTGACGCAGTTCGCTTTCATATTTTTCGGCTTTGGCATAGTCAATGTCGTAAATATGCGCTTTCAGTTCGGCGATCTGCTCGTCGGTTATGTCAAGCCCCAACTCCTTTTCGGACTCGGCAAGCGCCGTCCAAAGCTTGCGCCAGGTCGAAAACTTGGTGTCTTCCGAGAAGATCGACTTCATTTCAAAGCTCGCATAACGCCCGCAAAGCGGACTTGTGTATGAGTTTGTCATATCTCTTCCTTTCAGGTATAGCCGGTATCGACAGGCAAAACAAAACACGGCGCTCATTCCGGAAACATACATACGCCGGAGTGAGCGCCGATACTTTTCCCGAACTATTATACCACTCTTTGACATTTATGTCAATGATTTTGAGAATAAAGCCGTGAAAAGCTTATTTGGTTTCAGTCAGCAAGGTAGTAGAAATCATCGTCCGGGAGTGCTCCGCCTACCGAGGCGGGATTTTCGGCGTACAATACGGTCAGATACTTGCTTACCGCTGTTTTCATTTCTGTGCCGACCGTACCGGTCACATTGCAGAAAGGTATTGCCGCTTTGGCGATCGCCGCCTTGAAGATTCCCGCGTCCTCGGTCATCTGTGCGGCTGCTTCAACATTTTCATTGACAAATTCGCAGCTTGCGGTATACTCGTCAAGGAAGACCTTTACCGCTTCGGGATGCGCGTCGATAAATTCGCTTCTTGCGATTATTACGCCGGTAACGGTGTCGCTTGTCTCGTCAAGCTTTTTCCATTCGGCTCCTAAGTCAAGCGAGACTTCAAGTCCTTCGACCTGCGCCTTTGCGGCGGTCACAAAAGGCTGGGGCAGCATTGCAATGCCGCTGTCCGAACTCTTGAACAACGCTACTATTTCGGCAGGTTCGCTCTTGTATTCGATGGTTACGTCGTTATCGGGATCGATTCCGTTTCCTTTGAGCACATAGCGGAGCGTGTATTCGGGAGTCGAGCCTTTTCCGGTCGCGTAGATTGTTTTACCGCGCAGATCTTCGAGCGAGTTTATCTCCTCGCCCTTGTCGACGATGTAGAGTACGCCGAGGTTGTTTACGGCAAGTAACTTTACCTTTCCTTCGGTCTTGTTGTAGAGCACGGAGGCGAGGTTTGCCGGAACGGCGGCAATGTCAAGTTCCCCCTTGACTATCAGGGGTGTGATCTCATCGGCACTGCCGGCGATCGTGAAATCGTAGCTTCCGAGCGCGGTGCCGTTTGAAGTGTCGGAGATCATTTTTACCATTCCGATCGAGGTAGGACCCGTCATTCCCGCGACTCTGACTGTGACGTCGTCCTTCACGCTTTCTTCGGATCCGGCGAGCGTTTCCGATTCCGAAAGGTTTTCGGATGTCGGCTCAAAGGAGCCTGACGTGTTATCGTTTTTGCCGCAGGCACCGAGCAGTGCGGTCAGCGTGAGTATTGCAAGGAATAAAGCAATATTCTTTTTGAATTTTAAACTTAATTTCATACTTTTATGATCCTTTCATGATGCTTGATGCGGTAAGTATACAACAGTAAAAGGACTATGTATGTTGCATATGCAACATTTTTGACGATTTGTGCATTTTGGCTTACTAAACCGATTGACATTTATCGGGTGTTGTGATATAGTATTGACATAATGTAACTGTTGATTATCAAGAGTTGCAAGGCAAAGTTTACCGATATTTTGAGCCGTCTCCGGCGGTATGGAAATTTATATGGCAAAAAAATATGATATTGCGGCATACATATGGCCCGCATATACGGGAAAAGAGCCGCGCACGAGGCTTTTCTGGCCCGAAGGCATAGGAGAATGGCAGTCGGTAAAGAATGCCGTTTCCAAATTCGACGGTCATTCGTGGCCGCGCAAGCCGCTTTGGGGATATGTCGATGAAGCTGACCCGTATGTTATGGAAGCTGAGATCGCCGCCGCGGCAGATCACGGAGTGAATGTTTTCATATACGATTGGTATTGGTTTGACGATAGACCCTTTTTGGAAAATTGTCTTAACGAAGGGTATCTTAAAGCAAATAACCGCGATCGCGTAAAATTTTATCTCATGTGGGCGAATCATGATGTAAACTATACCTGGGATAAACGTAATTCGGGGCTTCCGTTCAGCGACACGCTTATCTGGCGCGGCAGAGTGAACAAGCCGCAGTTCGATTATCTCAGCGATCGGATCATTGAAAAATATTTTTTACTCGACGAATATTATAAGATCGACGGAAAACCGGTCATATCTATTTATGATATGGCGAATCTAGTGAACGGACTCGGCTCTGTAGACAATGTCCGTGCGGCGCTTGCCGAATTTGAAGAACGCGCGATAAAGCGCGGACTTCCCGGCGTTCATTTGCAGTTCATCAGGTGGGGAGACAGTGCGATGAACCTGAGCGGTGTGGACGGGAATCGGATCACGCTGACGCCGAACGATATAAAAACGCTCGGCTTTGACAGCCTTACCAATTATCAGTTCGTACACTTTACCGACATTGACCGCACCTATGACGAAATAATCCCGGACGTGCTTAAGGAATGGGATAATATTGACCGCAAGTTTGAGCTGCCGTATTTCCCGCACGTGTCGATCGGATGGGACAACAATCCCCGTTTCAACGGTTTTAAAAGCGGGATAATGCGTGACAACGGTCCCGAAAAGTTTGAAAAAATGCTTGTCTGCGCCAAAAATTATGTTGACACTCACGCGCTTCCCGCCCCTATGATCACGGTGAACAGTTGGAACGAGTGGACCGAAACAAGTTATCTTGAGCCGGATGATCTGTACGGGTACGGATACCTTGAGGCGGTAAAGAAAGTGTTTATGAATTAAAAAATAAGAAAGGGAGACTTGAAATGGCAGTATTTTGTACCAATTGCGGAAAAGAACTTGCAGATTCGGCAACTTTTTGCCCCGAATGCGGAACACGCGTGAAAACTCAGAGTGAAAATGCGGCTTCGGGTGCGCCGAACGCACCTGCCGTGCCGAGCGCGCCCGCCGCGCAGACGAACGGTACGGGCGGCGGCACAGCAGGCGCTGCATATTCGCAGACGGCGTCCGGCAGAGGAGCTGCGCAAAGTCCGTATGTTCAGAACACGGCGCCCGCTTCCAACACAGCGGTGAGCACCGCGACTTTCTTCTGGCTCGATCTGCTTTTTGCAATTCCTTTTGCAGGGCTTATCGCGTGCGTTATTATGGCGTTTGTACCCGAAAATGAAACGCTCAAGCATTTTGCACGTGCAAAGCTTATCTGGGCGATCGTCGCGATCGTGATCGCTGTTATAGTTGCGGTTGTACTATTTGCGCTCGGTTTGTCGATCGGAGATTGGATCGCAAGAGGTTCGCTTGGAAACTATCACTATTATTGATCCGGGTCGCGTATCCGGTGGATTTATCATTATACGGAGGTAAATTATGGCATTTTGCAGTAAGTGCGGCGCTAAACTTGAGGATACGGATAAATTTTGTCCGTCCTGCGGCGCATCAAAGGATGAAACAAACAACACCGCTGAAAACACTGCTGCCGGCACCGCTTCAAACGACGCCGGCAGTGCAGCCGGTGCAAACGGAGCAGCCGGTGCACAGGCGGGAAACACGGGCGGAACCGCCGAGGACGATCTGGTCGGAAAGATCAAAAAGCTCAACGACACAGCGGATACAACATCCGATTTCGACCGTGCGGATATTGACAAGAACAAGGGAATGTCGATAGTTGCTTATCTCTCTTGGCTTGTACTTATCCCGCTTATTGCCGCGCCCGGCTCAAAGTATGCAAGATTTCATTCGAATCAGGGACTTGTACTCGCAATAGCGGAGGTTGCCTGGTGGATAGCCGCTTCGATCGTGACGGCGGTGTTCTCGGTGATAAATTACCGACTCGGAATGCTTTTCTCGGCGATACTTAATCTCGCTAACATCGCGTTTTTGGTGCTGACGATAATCGGTATCATAAATGCGGCGGACGGCAGAGCAAAAGAGCTTCCGATAATCGGAAAGATCAAACTTCTCAAATAATCAAAGCGGTGTTAAAAAACTCATCTTGAGTTTTTTAACACCGCTTTGACATTGACTCCGGCGGCAAAGCGCCGCCGTTTTGCCGTTTGAAAGCATTGACTTTTTACAGCGCATTTAATTCTGAGGGTAATAGGCTTTTACCGTAAATTCGTTCTTTTTATATGTAATTATGCCCTCGTCCCTCAGTTTTGCAAGTTCTCGGGAGAGCGCAGAACGGTCGCACCCCAAATACGCCGCCAGCTCCGCACGGTCGAAGTCGATCGTAAAGTGCCGCTTGCCGTTTTTCCTCACGCAGTCCGAAAGAAAGGCGAGCACTTTATCGCGTATGGTCGCTTTTGATAATATCTGTATGCGGTCGTTCATTGAAAGCGCGCGCTCGGCAAGTATTGCGATGAAACGCTGTGCGATGCCGAACTCGTCGGCGGTAAGCGCGGTGGCTTTGCGCAGTTTCTCGGTGCTCAGCCAAAGAATACGGACGTCGCTTGAAGCAGTTATGAATATTTCGGCACTGCGTTGCAGAAAATCGAGCGATTCTCCGAAAGTACCGCCCGACGACACGCTTGCCATTATCATTTGCCTGCCGTCAAGGCTTACGGTATCGATGCGAACTATACCGTCGATCACAAGTCCGAAATGACCCGGCATTTCACCGCTTCGTTTGAGCAGGGTCCCCTTTTTGTAATCTTCACCCGAAGCTTTGAAAAACTCCAGAGTGCGTTCAAGCGCATCGTTGTCAAGCCCTGAAAACAGACGGTTCTTTTTTATGATCTGAAGTTCGTTTTCAGCTAATATCATAATTTATTTTGCGATATTCTCCCGGGGTCAGTCCTAACTCCTGCCTGAAGAATCTGATGAAGCTGTTTGAATCCTTGAAGCCGATCTTGAACGCGATATCGCTTATGGTAAGAGAGGACGAGCTGAGTAATGATTTTGCTTCCGCAAGTCTGCACATAAGCAAGTAATGCTTCGGCGAATATCCGGTGATCTTCTTGAACGCATTTATAAACGAGGTGTGGCTGATAAATGCTTCCTTTGCAAGCTCATTTATGCTTATGTCCTTTGCAAAATTGGAATCAATGTATTGCTGTATCTGGAGTATCGTGCAGTCGCTTTTGTTTTTGTGCTGAGTGAATCTTTCCGGAAATTTTCGCTTTAACATGAGCAAAAGCTCGGAAATCTTGAAGCGCATTATGTCGTTTGAGTATTCGTCAAGCATACGGGAGGGACGTGCACAGACCGATGAGTCGCATTCGGCTTCCATCCCTTTAAAGAGCGTTTCAAACTCTTCAAAGCAGCTGCTCAGATCGAAAACATTGTTGAAGTGCGGCGGGTGATTGGCGAGAATGGAAAAGTAGCTGATGTTGAGAGGGATTTTTTTCATTGCGGGTATAGACACCTGAAGTCCGTACCTTTCATAGGGAAATTCGATAGGCGTCAAAAGATGCATTTCGATATTGCTCATTATTACGAGACTTTTCGGCGGAACAACGTACTCTTTTTCATTTATCTTGACATTGAGCACACCGCTTTTGACCAGAATCAGTTCATGCATATTGTGACCGTGTACAGCGGCGAAGTCCCCGTGCGGAGAAAAGTCTTCCTGCTCACAGACGCTGTGCCAGACTCTGAATAATTCTTCCGACATGATATAATCCGTATCGGCGAAGCCGACTCATATTTTTACAGGTTCCGAAAAATATTATCGCTTGTCTTCAAAAAAAGAATACCATATTTTGCACTCAAAGTCAAGAATTGCAGTCTTTTTTGCTATAATTGTATATTTCTTTGAAAAATGCATAGTGTCGCTTTGCGGCAAAAAAATGTGAAAAAAGCGAACGCAACTGTTGAATGTCGCCGTTTTATGTGGTATACTTGATAAAGCAGTTTATGAAGGGGTTTTGTTAAAGTGTCAAGAGAATATACAAAGGTGTCGGTCACCGAAAAAGCCGAGAGAGCACTCAAAGGAGGGCACCCGTGGGTTTTTGCCGATGAAGTTACCGCCGTTTCGGGCGAATATGAAAACGGAGATATCGTAGACGTTTACTCCAAAAAGGCACGCTACCTCGGGAGCGGATATATAAACGACAACTCAAAGATCAGAGTCAGGGTCATATCAAAAAATCCGAACGACCGTTTTGATGAGCTGTTTTATGAGCGCAGAGTCCGTTATGCGATCGAATACCGTCTGACGGTAATGAGCGGGGATTTCGATAACTGCCGTCTGATATTCGGAGAGGCGGATCTGTTTCCGGGACTTACGGTCGACCGGTTCGGAAATGTACTTGTGATGCAGGTCATGTCGCTCGGCTGTGAACGGATCAAACCGACGATCGTAAAGGCGCTGCTCAAAGTGCTCGGAGAGTACGGCGTGAGGATTGACGCGGTGTATGAGCGCAACGACGTTGCACTGCGCGAGCTTGAGGGCATGAAGATGTATACCGACTATTACTGCAGGGCAGAGGGGTTTGACGACGGCGGCAAGCTTATAATGTGCGAAAACGGCGTCAAATATGAAGTCGATTACATAAACGGTCAGAAAACCGGATTTTTCCTCGATCAGAAATACAACCGTCAGGCAGTGGCAAGACTTGCGCGCGGCAAGCGTGTGCTTGACTGCTTTACCCACACGGGATCGTTTGCGCTGAATGCGGCGCTTGCCGGCGCGCAGCACGTCTGTGCGGTCGATATTTCCGAGGATGCGCTTGCACTTGCCAAACACAATGCGGCGCTTAACGGGCTTGAGGACAGAATGGATTTCGTTTGCGCGGATGTGTTTGATCATCTGACCAAGCTGTATAACGGCAAAGCGCGTGACTTTGATATGATAATCCTTGATCCGCCGGCGTTTACCAAAAGTTCATCGACCGTGGCTTCGGCGGAGCGGGGATACAAAGAGATCAACATGAAAGCGATGAAGCTTTTGCCGCGCGGCGGATATCTTGCAACCTGTTCCTGCTCCCACTTTATGAAAGAGGGAATGTTCTGCCGTATGTTGCATGATGCGGCACAGGATGCGGCGGTCACGCTCCGCCAGATAGAGGCGCGCAAACAGTCGCCCGATCATCCGATACTCTGGAACGTGCCTGAGACCGAATACCTTAAATTCTATATTTTCCAAGTCGTCTGATTATAAAATTTGTATAAAAGCCGCAGTGAGCGGCACGGAGTGAATATGTCCGAACAGTTTTCAAGAACAGAACTTTTGCTCGGCAAGGAAGCGATCGAAACGCTTTCAAAGTCAAGAGTCGCCGTATTCGGAGTCGGCGGAGTCGGCGGATTTGCCGCCGAAGCACTTGCCAGAAGCGGCGTGGGCGCGCTTGATCTGATAGATAACGACACCGTATGTCTTTCAAATATCAATCGCCAGATATATGCGACGCACAGCTCGGTCGGCAGATTCAAGGTCGATGTCGCCGCCGAAAGGATCGCCGATATAAATCCGGACGCGGCGGTGCGGACTTACAAGATCTTCTATACTCCCGAAACGGCGGGAGAATTCGATTTTTCCGAATATGACTATATTGTTGACGCTATTGATACGGTAGCGGGCAAGATTGCGCTTGCGGTGAATGCCGACAAGGACAATACTCCGCTTATCTCCTCAATGGGCGCGGGCAACAAGCTTGATCCGACGGCGTTCTGCGTTTCGGATATATACAAGACCTCGGTCGACCCGCTTGCCAAGGTCATGAGAGTTGAGCTTCGCAAACGAAAAATACAAAAGCTTAAGGTGGTTTATTCAAAAGAGCTTCCGCTTATCCCGCGTGCCGACACCGAGCTGTCGGAAGCCGATAAGCGCACGGTGCGCCGCAGCCTGCCCGGCAGTATTTCCTTTGTGCCCTCGGTCGTCGGACTTATAATCGCGGGAGAGGTAATAAAGGGGCTTACGGGAGTGCGCGGAAACGGTGCGGGAGCATAACGACGGGGTATTAGGTTAAATGAAAAGAGAGCTTGAAGAATACCAACTTATTGAGCGAAGCATCAACAAAAAATTCCGCAAGACCATATGGAATCCGTTTATTGCCGCGGTCAAGCGCTATGAGCTTATAAGCGAGGGAGACAAAATTGCGGTCTGCATATCGGGCGGCAAGGATTCCATGCTCATGGCAAAGCTGCTGCAGCAGCTTAAATTACACAGCGAGGTGCCGTTTGAGCTTGAGTTTTTGGTAATGGACCCCGGCTATAATGAAGCGAACCGAAAAAAGATCGAATCGAATGCGGCGCTTTTGCACGTGCCGATAACCGTATTCGAGACCGATATTTTCAGAGTCGCCGACCGCACCGAAAAATCGCCCTGCTACCTTTGCGCGCGTATGCGCAGAGGACATCTGTACAGCAAAGCGCGTGAGCTCGGATGCAACAAGATCGCGCTCGGGCATCATTTCAGCGATGTGGTGGAAACTACGGTAATGGGTATGTTCTACGGCGCACAGCTTCAGGCAATGCCGCCCAAGCTTCGCAGTACGAATTTTGAAGGCATGGAGCTGATACGCCCGCTGTACTGCATACACGAGGACGATATTATTGCGTGGAAGCGTTATAACGGACTTGAATTTATCGAATGTGCCTGCCGCTTTACCGAACGGAATCATTCGAGCGGGGACGGTGTGGGAGAATCAAAGCGGCGCGAGATCAAAATGCTACTAAGGCAGCTCAGAAAGAACAATCCCGATATAGAAAAAAGCATTTTCAACAGTATTCATGCGCTCTGCCTTGATACCATGGTCGGGTGTAAAAGCGGCGGAGAGGATTATTCTTTCAATGATCTGTATGCATTGAAAGCCGTGCACAATGGCGGCGGAGTGATCCCGCACGGACAGACAGAAGCTGAATAAAACAAATGCGCTTCCGTGTGAAAGTTTCATATCACTTCGGCGAAGTTTCGATTTTTACGCCTGTAACATGAAAATTACCGTTTTTTGAATTGGCAGTGCCGACATGGAGGATAGCGTGAAAATGCGGTCTCCGCTGAGTGAGACATCAGGTTCCACGCCCTGATTTTTGCTGTTAGATAAAAAAACTATATTTATTTTTGAGCCGCCTACGGCGGCATGGAGATTATAATGCTTGATTTTGTGCGCGTAGCCGCCGCAGTGCCGGACGTTTCGGTGGGAAACGTTACGGTGAATACGGAAAGAATAATCAAGAAGGCGCAAGCCGCTTTTGACAAAAATGTAAGGCTGGCGGTGTTTCCCGAGCTGGCGCTTACCGGCTACACCTGTGCGGATCTGTTCTTTCAGAAGACTCTGCTTGACGCCGCGCTTTGCGGACTCAGGGAGATAATTTCGTTCAGCCGCGGCAGAGATGGGATCATTGCCGTCGGGCTTCCGCTTGCGGCGGACGGTAAGCTTTTCAACTGCGCCGCCGTGATCTCAAACGGCAAATTGCGCGGTATAGTGCCTAAGACGTATATCCCTACCTACAATGAATTTTACGAGCGCCGATGGTTTTCTTCCGGAGCCGAGACCTCGCTTTCGGAGCTTTCTGCGGCAGAACTCGGCATTTCCGAGTATCAGGATGAGGACGTGCCGTTCGGCTGCGGGATAGTATTTGACGCCGGAGATTTCAGCTTCGGCGCGGAGATCTGTGAAGATCTGTGGGCAACCGTGTCCCCCGGAAGCCTGCTTGCGCTTGCCGGTGCAGAGGTGATAATCAACCTTTCGGCAAGTAATGAGACTATATCGAAGCGCAGCTACAGACGCTCGCTTGTCAGCACCTGCTCGTCTTCCGAACTCGGCGCATACGTCTATGTTTCGGCAGGCTCGGGCGAGTCCACTACCGACCTGATCTTCTCGGGTCACAGTATGATCTGCGAGAACGGACGTATTCTTGCCGAAAACACCGAAACCATTGATAATGACTATATTCTTTTCGGGGATATTGATCTCGGAAAGCTGCGCGTTGACCGCTTGAAGCTCAAGACCTTTGCTCAGAGCGCGGCGCTTTGTGCGGGTATGATCCGGAAACGGACGGTAATGCTCCCGAAGCTTACCGCGGACTACGTTGCGGACAGCGATCTTGAGTATTATAAAGTCAGGAAGCTGCCGTTCGTGCCTGACTCCAAGAGCGATCGTTCCGCGCGCTGTATGGATATATTTGAAATGCAGGTAATGGGGCTTAAGAAGCGCATGGAGATCACCGGTGCGAAGCCGGTGGTAGGCGTATCGGGCGGTCTTGATTCCACGCTTGCGTTGCTTGTCTGCACCGAAGCCGCGAGACGTTGCGGCAGGAGTCTGACAGATGTGGTCGGAATAACGATGCCCTGCTTCGGAACGACCGACCGCACTTACAATAACTCGCTTAAGCTTATGGAAAGCCTCGGGATAACCTATCTCGAGATCCCGATAAAAGCGGCGGTCGAACAGCATTTTGCGGACATAGGTCAGGATCCCGAAAAGTTCGATCTGACATTTGAAAATTCGCAGGCGCGCGAACGCACCCAAGTGCTTATGGATTATGCGGGCAAGATCGGCGGATTTGTAGTCGGCACGGGAGATCTGAGCGAGCTTGCGCTCGGTTGGTGCACTTATAATGCCGATCATATGAGTATGTACGGTGTCAACTGCGGTGTGCCGAAAACGCTCGTGAGATGGATGATCGACACGATAATGAGGTACGATGTTTTCAATAAAAGCAGCGAGGTGCTTTCGGACATTCTCGACACCCCGATAAGTCCCGAACTTTTGCCGCCCGACGAAAACGGACAGATCGCACAGCAGACCGAAGAGATCGTAGGTCCGTATGCGCTGCACGATTTTTACCTCTACTATGCGGTCAGATACGGCTTTGAGCCGGAAAAGATATTTGCGCTTGCCTGCAAGGCTTTCAAAGCTGATTTTGAGCCTGCGGTAATAAAAAAGTGGCTTGTGATCTTCTATCGCCGCTTTTTCACTCAGCAGTTCAAACGCAGCTGCCT
>DHJP01000172.1:57995-58216 GCA_002404395.1 Clostridiales bacterium UBA4717 | reverse complement strand
GATTGGCGTATGCCCAGCGACGCTTCTTCGGCGCTGTGGGTGAAAAAAGCCGAAAATATCAAAGTGTGACGAATAAAAAACGAGCCGCCGAAAGTCAATTGGCTTTCGGCGGCTTTTCGGTCTTGTGCGGTTGGTAACGCGCAAAATTTGCGGTATGCGGATATTTTTTGCCGCTCACGTTTTGCGCACTTCCGGCGCAGTCGTCACGCGTGTGCTTGGTT
>DHJP01000172.1:25190-57942 GCA_002404395.1 Clostridiales bacterium UBA4717 | reverse complement strand
CTGCTTGGTTTCAGGCCTTTTTCTGCTTTGCTTCAAAACGATCCGCCAAAAAACGCGTGCGTTTTGCCATGAATTTTTCGGCTTCGGGAAGAAAATCCGCCTCAAAGCCGGTCAAAAAGCCGTCGGCTTCAAGCGTCATGTCTCCGGTGTATCCGATCTCGGCAAGCGCGTCCACAACCTTGTCATACGGTATTTTACTCATGCCGGGCAGGGTGTGCAGGTCATCCTTGTAGTCGGTGTCATGCATATGCAGTGCAACAAGGCGTTCGCGACCGAGCATACGTATCGCCTCGTCGGCTTCAACGTCCACGAGCGCGGTGTGTCCTATGTCAAGGCAGGCGCGTATCAGATGTGAGCCGACGGTGTCTATATATTCGCAAAATTCCTCAGGCTTTGAACAGGTGCTGTGAGTGATATATCCGTTGTGCGGATTGTTCTGCCACATATTTTCAACGCACACGGTGATACCGTATTCTTCGCAATACGGTATAAGCGAGCGGTAAAACTCCATATTCATGTCAAAAAGCGCTTTTTCATTTCCGCGGTATGGCAGATGTTGTTTCGGATGAATAATGATGTTTTTGACTCCGTAAAGCGAAGCGATCTTCATGGAAGCCGTAAGCGATTTAAATATTTCGCGGTCGGTGTCGCAGTTGCCGGTGCTTGAATGAAACGGAGCATGAGCCTGATTGATCGACAGACCGATCGAGTCGGCATATTTTTTTAATTCGGCGGCTTCGTTTATGTAATTGTCGTATTCTTCATTGACCTTGCGATAACCCGGAAGCGAGAAATTCAGGTCGGCGCAGTCAAATCCGGCTTCTCTGATGATTTTGAATGTAGTTTTTTTATCGAAAAAGCGGCGGAGCCGCCCGGTCGTAGTGGATATTTTCATGTTTTCTCCGATCTCCGACCGCCTGTGCGGTCGGAACAGCTTGATTTCAAGGTGATTATATCATTTGTGTTCCGGCAAGTCAACCGAATTGCGGCAATAAAATGCTTTTGGGCGAAATACACAAAAAAATGATGAAATTTTTGTATATCATTAAGTTCGGGATTTTATTGAATTTAGTTTCCGTTCATGTTATAATATATTGTCAGTATATGACAAATGTTTATATTCGGAGGAAAAAATGAAAAGAACATTATCAATTTTATTGGTCATGCTCATGCTTATATCGGCGATCCCGTTTACTGCGGTAAGCGCTGCCGATGACCGCAAGGTGCTTGATGGAAATGCGCTTGATTCGACCTATTCGATCGGCTGTGTAGGATTGCATGCTGCCCTCTCGGAAGCGGACGGAAAAAGCATACTTCACGGCACTGTTGCCGCAGGAACATACGCAAACAATGCACTTCAGGTGACCTTTAAGCCGGACGGCTTCGGTATCGTTGACTATCCTTTCATCAAGATCGGATACAGAACCGATTCCGAAAGCAAAATAATCGACGTTTCGTCGAGAAGCACTGCGGGTGAAAGCTGGCAGGGTTCCATGCCTGCCTGCAAGGGCGACGGAAAGTGGAATACAATAGTGATCGATCTTGCAGACCTTACCGGAGGCGCAGGTCCGATCCCGTCTGACGATAAGGAAGCAAAACTTGTGCTTAAACCTTTCGGCACCAACGCTAACCTTACGGGCAACAAGTATTTTGATATCGAATACATTGCCTGCTTCAAGAGCAAGTCCGAGGCCGAAGCTTACACCTTTGATAAAAAGGACGTTACGGGAGCAGAGGTTTCCGAAGATACTGCAAAGAGACTTGAAACCTTCTTCTATGAAAAGGCAGATGATGCGCTCATAAAGAAGTACATAGACGAGACAGACGCTCTTATCAAAGAGATCAAAAATTCACCTACGACCGTGACCGTTACCGGAACCAAGTATTATGTTTCGGCAAGCGGAAACGATTCAAACGACGGTCTTACTCCCGAAACCGCATGGAAGACCGTTACCAGGGTAAACGCGTTTGAATTCAAGCCCGGCGACGGTGTTTTCTTCAAGAGAGGCGACTCGTGGAGAATCACTGAGCCTTTGAGCACTAAAGAAGGCGTTACTTACTCGGCATACGGAGAGGGCGCAAAGCCGAAACTTATTGCCTCGGTTGACGGCTCGGGTTCGGTCAAGTGGCTCCCTACAAACTATCCGAATATCTATATGTTTGCCGAGAAGATCCCCGATACCAGAGACGTCGGAACAATCGTGTTTGACGGCGGCAGAGCGTGGGGCGTTCAGGTCCAGAAAAAGAAAGACGGCTCGCGTATGGCAAACGGCACCGTGTTCAACGGAATCGAAACCTATGAGTCCGAGGGCGGAAACTTCGATGACATGAGCGCGATAAACAACAATCTTGAATTCTACCACAATTGGGACAACAAGACCCTGTACCTTTATTGCAAAGACGGCAATCCCGGCGACGTATTCTCGTCGATCGAGATCGTTGACAAGGGTCACGGTATAAGCGGCAAGGGTATTGACGTTGTTATAGATAACATTGATATTTTCGGTGCCGGAAGTCACGGTATCGGATACGGAAACGTTAAGAATCTTACCGTTCAGTACTGCACGCTTTCGTGGATCGGCGGTTCGATCCAGGGCAAGTACATTTTCGGTCAGGACTACGGAGTCAGATACGGTAACGCGGTTGAGTCCTATGGCTCAAGCGACAACTTTACCATTCGTTATTGCTATGCTACTCAGGTCTATGACTGCTGTTGGACGGTTCAGAATCGGGACGCGGTCGACATGAACAACGTGCAGATGTACAAGAATGTTACCGAATTCTGCAATACCGGACTTGAGGTCTGGAACGGCGGCGGAAGCATTACCAACATGAACCTGCATGATAACTACACAAGATACAACGGCTACGGTTGGAGCCATCAGCGTTCGAACAAGGACGGCAACTTTTTCTACGGCGGCACAAGTACGAGCGAACGTTATGAAAACAACAATATCTGCAACAACGTAAACTACTTCACTTCCTGCTATGCGCTGCTTGTTGCGGCAACTGCACCGAATCAGTACAACTTCCATGATAACGTATATATCATGGAAAATGATAAGCGTATG
Organism: Clostridiales bacterium UBA4717; assembly: GCA_002404395.1. Classification (GTDB taxonomy): domain Bacteria; phylum Bacillota; class Clostridia; order Oscillospirales; family CAG-272; genus UBA4717. Next base: position 54,871 of record DHJP01000172.1, on the reverse strand, counting down.
GGCGGTATCTCCGCAAATCCCGGTAAGGGTACCGGCGGAACCCGCAGCACGCTTTATACCGAAGCCGAGCTTAAGCGCTGCTACCTTACCGGCTTTGAATCGGGCACAAAATTCTATTATACCGAGCCGAATCCTTTCGGAAATATGTATGATATGTACGACCCCAAAAACGGCGTTAAGGTGTTTACCGATGTTGCCGATGATTTCTGGGGACGCGACGCGATCGACTTTGTATCGCTCAGAGGTTACTTCAACGGCGTTACTGCCGATACCTTCGCGACCGGCGGAACCATGACCCGCGGAATGCTTGTTACCGTGCTTTCGAGAATGGCGGAAGCAAAGGGCGATGTATCGTCGCTTACCTTTACCGATGTGGATAAGAACGCATGGTTTGCACCTGCAGCTGCATGGGCTGAAGCAAACGGCATCGTTGACAAGGGCGGCAAGTTCCGTCCCGATGATAAGGCGACCCGCGAGGAGCTTGCGGATATGCTTTACAGATACGCATACGCTCAGTTCAAGAAGACCGACGTGGAAACCAAGAATTTCTCGGATATTAATACCGTTACCGAGAAATATGCCGACGGTGTTAAGTTCTGCACCGGCGCCGGCATTATCGGCGGATATGAAGACGGTACGGTCAAGCCGAAAAACAGTGCTACCCGCGCTGAAGTGGCTACAATGATCAAGCGTTTTGCAAGCTATCTTTCGAGCGCTGAGGTCGATTCCGAAAGAGCGCTTGCTTCGGCAAACAAGATCGAGCTTTCGGGCGGCGAGCTTAAAACGACGCTTGACAACAATCAGGTGCGTGCGACCGTGCTTGAGGATAAGACGGTCAAGTTCACCACATTTACCGAGAAGGGCAGACCTCAGGTCCGCATCATGAACTCACTTATTGACAAGTTCAACTTTGCCGACTATCCTTATGCGGTCGTCAAATTTGACAGCAAACTTCCCGAAGGTTTTGTAATTGCTTCGCTTATGGTTGACAGCGGACTCAACTCATTCTCCGAGACCGGCGTTAAGTCATCTGCAACTACCGATTCGGGCGTGTTGATGATCGACTTTTCCGAGTATGCGCTCGGAGCTAAGCGCGACGTGAGAAACCTTGCGATCCGCATCATGCCGTGGGGCGAGGATGAAGTTACGCTCAACAAGGAAGATTACTTCACAATCAAGTCGGTGACCTTCTTTGATAGCGTATATGCTGCCGAAGCATTTGCATCACAATCCTGATCAAACGCTTTATAAGCAAAGGAGTGTCAGAAACTCATTTTGAGTTTCTGACACTCCTTTTAACATTGGCCAAGACGGCAAAACGCCGCCGTTTTTCTGTTTAAAAATAAAAAAAGCAAGGCAAGGGTTAACGATGAACAAAAACCGCCTCATGAATATTGTGCTCCCGACCGACATTTTTTGGAGTGTTAAGCACATTGGTTTTTAACACCCCATGGTTTTGCATATTTTCGGTTTTTGTGACAATTGTTCCGATCACTTGCAAACAGTGGTGAATTTGCACAAAAAAACATGGAAATTTTTGTATATAAAAACGGCGGATAATTGTTGAACTCTATGCCTTTTTATGGTATAATATGCGCAGAAAGCCCTGCCGCTGCAAGCTTTTGCGGCTGCTGTACCGTACCTCGTGCGGAATGGTATAATGCGGACAGGAGACCGACGAATGCCGGTCTGAAATAAGCCCGATACGGGTCGTATGACTTCGGGCGTGTTTAATGGAGATATTACGTTCAAAAACCGAAAAGCGCCGCGGCTTCGCGGAGGGTTGCGCCGGTGTATTGATTCCGGAGCGTGAACGCCGTAGTCTCCTTTTTTGTTTGCAGACAATTTCCGAAAGATTGTCGGTTGCAGTCTGAGTCGGCTTCGCCGATATGAAAGAGCATTATGCAGTTCTTAAAGAAAGCCGACGCGAGTTTTATTGCGCGTCTGAATGAAAAATGCGAGAAGCGGATAAGCGAAATACTTGCATCTTCGACCGAGGTGAAGTTTTGCGGCAATGCTTACTATGTTTCCGAGCACGGCGACGATTCGTGCGACGGAAAAACACCCGAGAATGCATGGAGAAGCATTGAGCGGGTCAATGCGGCAGAGCTTTCCGGGGGAGACGGGGTGCTTTTTGAGCGCGGTTGCCGCTTCAGAACGGTTGAGCCGCTCCACGCCAAGGCAGGCGTCACCTATTCGGCATACGGAGAAGGCGAAAAGCCTGTTATCGTCTGCTCGGTCTGTGCTGACGGTAAGGAGCGTTGGATTAAAACCGATTGTCCATGTGTGTACAGATTTACCGAGGCAATACCTGCCGACGAGCGTGATGTCGGACTGATAATTTTTGACAACGGGCGTGCTTGGGGAATAAAGGTCAGCGAGCGCAAAAACGGTCACAGACTTGATAACGGCAGAGTGTTTAACGGACTTGAATTTATTGCTCCCGACAATTCGGAATTCTCGGGATACCGCGATCTGCACGCCGATCTTGAATTTTTCCATGATCCGAGCGATGATCTCATATATCTTTACAGTGCGCACGGCAATCCCGGCGAGCGGTTTGGTTCTATAGAGCTTTCGGATAAGGGTCATGGGATCGACGGTGAGGGTAAAAATGTGGTGGTCGATAATCTTGCGGTTTTCGGCACCGGCTCGCACGGCATCGGATTTTGTGTCTCTGAAAACGTCACGGTTCAGAACTGCTGTTTCAGATTTATCGGAGGTTCGATCCAGGGCAGGTTTATTTTCGACCGCGATTATCATACGCGATACGGAAACGCCGTTCAGTTCCACTACGGCAACCGTTTGCGGATCAAAAACTGCTGTTCGTCGCAGATATTTGACTGCTGCTACACGGTGCAATACGGAGCGGCGGTGTCGATGATCGATATTGAAATGTGCGGAAATGTCGCGGAATTCTGCAACACGGGTTTGGAGATCTGGCTTAAGGGCGGCAGGCTTGAAAACATGAAGTTATATGATAACATTACCCGTTATTGCGGCTACGGCTTCAGCCATCAGCGTCCTAACAAGGACGGAAACTTTTTTTACGGTGCACGCGACGTTACAAGCACATATATAAACAACGATATTTGCCACAATATAAATTATTTTTCCTCGTACTATGCGTTGCTCGTTCATGCAACGGGCGCGGATCAGTACAATTTCCATGATAATCTGTATGTTATGGAGGAGGGCAAACACCTCGGCGGAATATCGACCTGCCCGAGCCACGGTAATTCGGAAAAGGCGGAGATACTGTACGATGACGAATCGGTAAAAGCGGCAGTTGACACCGGTTTTGAACGCGGCTCAGAGTTTTATGTGACCGAAAATTTCGGAGACGATATGTTTAAGTTATGCCTATAGGGAATGAAAGCGTGTTCGGGGTAAAGCGTGGGTAACACGTAATATCAGTGTGGGGGGAAAATTCATACTGTTATTATTTTTACCGGCCTGACCGGAAAGGAGATTATTATGGAAAAAATATTACACAAGACGGACGATCGTTTTATTGAAAAGTGCATTGAAGCAACCGATACGCTTATTTCCGAAATCAAAAATTCAAAAACGGATATTACTTATACGGGCAAAGCCTATTATGTTTCCGAGTTCGGGGACGATTCAAACGACGGCGCTTCTCCCGAGCGCGCATGGAAAAGCATAGCGATGGTGAATCAAGCAGACTTAAGGCAGGGAGACGCAGTGCTGTTCAAACGGGGAGAACGCTTCCGCTCCGAAGAATCGGTTTTCATCAAGAACGGAGTTACTTATTCTACTTACGGAGAAGGCAAAAAGCCGCTTTTGATATTTTCGCTTGACGCATCGGGCGAGGGAAGCTGGCTTCCGACCGACCGTGAGGACGTGTTTGTATACAACAGGCGCTTTACGGGTTTTGAGTATGACGCGTCGATGATAGTAATAAACGGCGGTGCGCTGTGGGGGATCAAGGTCTCCGGAACCAAAAGCGGCAACCGTCTGAACAACGGACGGGTATTCAACGGCCGTGAATGGATCGGTGACTGCAACGATCCGCTTCCCGATTATCACGGATTAAAGAATGACCTTGAGTTTTATCATGATTGGAACGACGGCGGGATATACCTTTGCTCGAAGCAGGGCGATCCCGGAAAGCTGTTTGACAGCATTGAGATCACCCGGCGTATGCACGGCTTTTCGGGCAGGATCGTCAAGGATGTTGCGATAGACAATCTTTCGGTATACGGAGTCGGTGCGCACGGAATCGGTTGCGGAGAATCGGTGGAAAATCTGAGCGTCTCTTATTGCACGTTTGAATGGATAGGCGGAGCGATACAGGAGCCGTTTATCTTCGGACGCGATTATCATACGCGCTTCGGCAATGCGGTAGAGGCGGCAAGCCGATACTGCGACGGCTTTACTATCCATCATTGCTACTCATCGCAGGTATACGACTGCTGTTATACCGTACAGTACGGACCTGCCGAGTTCAAAAACATTCATTATTACAAAAATGTCGCCGAGTTCTGTAACACGGGACTTGAGGTATGGCAGAGCGGAACGCTGATCGAAAATATGAGGCTGCATGACAACATTAACCGCTACTGCGGCTACGGCTTCAGCCATCAGCGCCCCGGCAAGGACGGCAATTTCTTTTACGGTGCGGAGAACACGACATCTGTATATAAAAACAACGATGTCTGCAATAATCTGAATTATTTTGCATCGGTGTTCTCGCATCTCGTTTGCGCGACAGGGCCGAAGCAGTATAATTTCCACGACAATATCTACATTATGGAAGAAGGGAAAATGCTCGGCGGCGTAGCGGAAAATCCGGGCGAAGGCTCGGGACATTTTACCGACGTGCCGTATGATGAAGCGCACGTAAAGGCTGCGGTTGATACCGGCTTTGAGCGCGGCTCAAAATTTTATCTGACCGAAAATTTCGGTGACGATATGTACAGATTATACGGAAAGCTCAAGGGCTTTGCTTAAAGGCTCTGCTCAGAAGCTTGAAGTCTAATACATTAAAAACAGTGTGGGGGATTTTTTATGGGAAACAATTTTATTATCGAGGACAAAAAAACGATCGACGCGGAGCTTGAAAGGTATATTAAGGAAACCGATGAGCTGATTGCGGAGATAGAGACTTCGCCTACGACCGTAACGGTCAAGGGTACAAAGTATTATGTTGCCGCAGACGGCGACGACTCAAACGACGGACGTTCTCCTGAAAAGGCGTGGAAAAGCGTTGAGCGAGTAAACAAAGAAGACTTTGCCGAGGGCGACGGAGTGTTCTTCAAGCGCGGCGACAAGTGGCGTATAACTTCCTCGCTTATGACCAAAAAGGGCGTTACTTACTCGGCGTTCGGTACGGGTGCAAAGCCTAAGCTGATCGCTTCGATCGACGGTTCGGGCGAAGACAAGTGGGAAAAGACAGAGTTTCCGGATATTTACAAATATACCGCCGGAAGCTTTGACTTTAACCATAATGTCGGTCTTATTGTTTTTGACGACGGCAAAGCATGGGGCATACAGGTTCAGAAGAAAAAGAACGGAGAGCGCCTTGCAAACGGACTCGTATTCAACGGACTTGAGACCTATGTTTCGGACGGCGGTGCTTTTGACGATCTCGGCGCGCTCAGCGGCAATCTGGAATTTTATAATGATTTCAGCGGCACGGGCGAGCTTTATCTCTGCTGCCGCGGCGGTAATCCCGGCAAGCTGTTCGGTTCGATCGAAATACTTGTTGCGATCAACGCGATCAGAGGCTGCGGCGACGATGTGGTCATTGATAATATTGAGATCTTCGGCCCCGGACGTCACGGTATCGGATACGGCAGTGTAAAAAATCTCGAAGTCAGATACTGCACGCTTAGATGGATCGGCGGCTCGGTTCAGGGAATGTACATTTTCGGGCGCGACTACGGAACGCGGCTCGGAAATGCGGTAGAATCCTACGGTTCAAGCGACGGCATCTCTTTCCATCATTGCTATGCGTCTCAGATATATGACTGCTGTTGGACGGTGCAGTGCCTTGACGCCGTCAAAATGAACAATGTCAAGATGTATAAAAATGTCACCGAGTTCTGCAATACCGGGCTTGAAGTCTGGAACGGCGGCGGTGAGATCAAGAATATGGATCTTCATGACAATTATACCAGGTACAACGGATACGGTTGGAGCCATCAGCGTCCGAACAAGGACGGAAACTTCTTCTACGGCGGTTCAAACGTGAACTGCGAGTATGAAAACAACCGTGTTTGGAATAATGTAAACTATTTTACTTCCGAAAACGCACTGCTTGTCTGCGCGACCGGACCGAGTCAGTACAATTTCCATGATAATGTATATTTCATGGAAAAGGGCAGATATCTCGGCGGCATTGCCAAGGATCCGTCAAACGGAGAAGGCGGATTTGTGCAGACCCCGTACGACCGCGAGCATATTGAAGCGGCGGTTGCAACCGGCTTTGAAAAGGGCGGCAAATTTTATATAACCGAGAAAGAACCTTTCGGCATGAATATGTACTGCCTTGCGCAGAAAAAATCCAAATAAAAATTATAATTTATCCGCATACGCGGTGGGAGGAAAATGATTATGGCAGAAAAATTTGTTATTGAAGACCAGACAAAGGTTGACGCGGCGATTGCAAAGTATCAGGCGGAGACCGAAACGCTGATCCACGAGATCGAAACTTCGCCTACGACCGTAACGGTCAAGGGCACAAAGTATTATGTTGCCGCAGACGGCGACGACTCAAACGACGGACGCTCTCCCGAAAGCCCGTGGAAGACCGTCGGCAAGGTTTGCGGGTTTACCTTTGAAGAAGGCGACGGCGTATTCTTCAAAAGAGGCGATTCGTGGAGGATCGTAAAGCATTTGCAGACTCAGAAGGGCGTTACTTATTCGGCATACGGTTCGGGCGCGAAGCCGAAGCTTATTGCATCGGTAGACGGTTCGGGCGCCGATAAGTGGATCAAAACAAAGTATGAGAATATATACGAGTTTGTTGAAAAGATACCCGACGAAAGAGACGTCGGAACTATCGTATTCGACGGCGGACGTGCCTGGGGCGTGCAGGTTCAGATGAAAAAAGACGGCTCGCGCATGAGCAACGGCGAGGTCTTCAACGGTATTGAAACCTATCTGTCAGCGGGCGGAAGCTTTGACGATATGAGCGCGATACACAACAATCTTGAATTTTACCACAATTGGGAGGACGATACTCTTTACCTTTACTGCGCCTCCGGAAACCCGGGCGAAGTTTTCGACAGCATAGAGATCGTTGATAAGGGTCACGGAATTGCCGGTTGCGGCGAGGATGTGGTAATAGACAATCTTGAGATCTTCGGCGCCGGAAGCCACGGTATCGGATACGGCTCCGTCAAAAATCTGCTTGTGCAGTATTGCGTGCTCAAGTGGATCGGCGGCTCCATTCAGGGAAAATACATTTTCAACCAGGACTACGGCGTACGCTTCGGAAATGCGGTGGAATCCTACGGTGCGAGCGATAACTTTACGATCCGCTATTGCTATGCGTCTCAGGTATATGACTGCTGTTGGACGGTTCAGAATCAGGGCGCGGTCGTCATGAACAATGTTCAGATGTACAAGAACGTCACCGAGTTCTGCAATACCGGACTTGAAGTCTGGAACGGCGGCGGTGTTATCACCAATATGAACCTGCATGACAATTATACCAGATACAACGGCTACGGTTGGAGCCATCAGCGTACTAACAAGGACGGTAATTTCTTCTACGGCGCGACAAATGTGACCTGTAAATTTGAAAACAACAATATCTGTCACAACATAAACTACTTTACATCAAAATATGCATTGCTTGTCTGCGCGACCGGACCAAGTCAGTACAACTTCCATGACAATGTTTATATCATGGAGGAGGGCAAATATATCGGCGGTATCGCAAAAGATCCGTCAAACGGTATCGGCGGATTTGTAAAGACTCCGTACGACCGTGAGCATATCGAAGCGGCAGTGGCTACCGGTTTTGAAAAGGGCAGTGAGTTCTATATTTCAAGACCCGAGCCTTTCGGGATCAATATGTACACGCTCAGCCTGCTTGATAAGAAAACCAAGTAAACTCTCGCAGGGCGACTGCCGTGCTCAAATCGGCAGTCTGCCCTGTAAGCATATGTACAATACCGATCATTTGTTTGAGCCGCATGATGCGGAATGGAGATTATTATGAAGTTTGGGAATATTACTTCTGACAAGCTTGAAAAGTATGTATCCGAAGCCGAAACGCTCAAAAAAGAAATATTTGAATCCGTGACCGATGTGCACATAAAGGGGACCGCTTACTATATTTCAAACGACGGTAACGATGAAAATGACGGTCTGAGTCCCGAAAGCGCGTGGAAAACGGTGACGAGAGCGAATGCCTGTGAGTGCCGCCCCGGCGACGCATTGCTGTTCAGACGCGGCGACTTTTTCCGTGTTGCGCTTGATGAGAACGCGCGCGGCGATATAATGCTCAGAGAGGGTGTAACCTACTCGGCATTCGGCTCGGGAGCTAAGCCGATACTTAATTTTGCGCTTGATGCTTCATCACCTGAAAGCTGGTCGCCTACCGAAAACGAAAACATCTGGGCATACAAACGCAGGCTCCCCGGAGTCGACACCGATATCGGATGTATCGTAATTAACGGCGGCAATGCTTGGGGTATCAAGGTATCGCTCAACAGTGTTAAAAATACCCGTATGTTTATCGGCAGAGTATCAAACGGACTTGAAAAATTCGATGCTCCGGAGGAGCCGGCGGTAAAGCCGTATCTCGTGCATCGGGATCTTGAGTTTTACCACAGTTGGGAAGATGATACTGTGTATATGTATTCGTCAAAGGGAAATCCCGGCGAAAGATTTGATTCGGTCGAGCTTTGCCCGAAGCGTCACGGTTTTTGGGGCGACGTAAAGTATGCGACAGTCGATAACCTTGAACTGTTCGGTGCCGGTGCTCACGGTATCGGTACCGCAAATACTGTGGGTGTGACCGTAAGCTATTGCGTGTTCAGGTATATCGGCGGTTCGATCCAGGGTCCGAGCTCGGGCGGAAATGACCCGGTACGCTTCGGAAACGCGGTGGAAAATTGGTCAAATTGCCGCGACTTCAGGATCCATCACTGTTTTGCCACTCAGGTATATGACTGCTGTTGGACAACGCAATGGTGCGGCAGACCTTGCGGCGAGGACGTGATCTTTGAAAATATTGAATTCGACCACAATGTTACCGAATATTCCAACAACGGACTTGAGGTCTGGCTCGGCGCGTCGAATGATGACGGTACGTACAGGTTTGAGATCAGAAATATGAAACTGCATCACAATTATACTCTGTATTCGGGATACGGGTGGAGCCATCAGCGTCCGAATAAGGACGCAAACTTTTTCTACGGCGGACTCGGCGAGACCACAACAAGGTTCATTGACTGCAATATCTCCGAAAATGTGGGCGTGCTTACCACCTGCTATGCGGTATTTGCGCGCGCCATAGGTCCCGAACAGTTCAACTTCAATCACAACGTATATGTTATGCCGAACGGAAAGCGGTATGCGCTGACTGCCGGGAAGCCGCTTGACGGCACGGGGGAATTGCTCAACATTCCGTTTGGTGAAGAGGGCGTAAAGTTACTTGAGGAAAACAAGACCGAGCTCGGAAGCGAATTTTATACCGTTTGTGCCGATGCGGTCAAACCCTGCTTTGAGGATCAATGAATTTATTCGAGGTAAAATGAAATGCCATATACTGTGAAAATATTTTGTATGGGCGATTCGCTGACCGAGGGCGACGGAAATCCGAGCGCATATCGCTATCAGCTGTTTGAGAAGCTTTGGACTGCCGGTGTCGATTTTCGTTTTATCGGTCCGTCGACCAGCCGTGACGATGTACGTTTGCCGCGTTTGTTTGCGCATCACGGCGGAAACTGCGGATATATCATTGGCGACGAAACCGAAGAACACGGCGGAGCTGTCCGAAAGAATCTGCGCAACGCCGCATATGCCGAAGAGGTAAAAAAAGCCGATATAGTCCTTTTGTGGATCGGCACGAACGATTACGGACAGAATATCGAGCTTGACAAAATAGGCGAGCGTTATATCGCCCTGCTTGATGAGATCTGGAAGCTCACGCCGGAGGCGGTGATCTTCGGTGCGTCAATGCTTTCGCATAAGCCGCTCGATGATTTTCTCCGCGATGAGGCTCCGGGCATTGCCGACGCCAAAGGGAAGCGCTTTATCTTTGTACAGCTTCCGACGCTTGACAAAGCCGCGGGAGATTTTCCCGAGGATGACGGTCACCCGTCCGAGCAGGGCAACGAAAAGATCGCGCAGGCATGGTTTGATGCAATAATCGACACGGTGCGCGCGATGAATCTGCGAAGAATCGCGAGCGGTGTCAACCCGCTTGTCAGGGTTGACGGCGTTAAGCTTTACAGACATTCGGCGACGCTTAAGGTCGGAGAAGCGTGCTCGCTTACGGCGCACGTCTATCCCGATAACGCCGATGTCAAAACTCTGGTATTCGATTCGTCCGATACGGGAGTTTGCACGGTCGACCGATACGGCAGGATCTTTGCGCATGCCGAGGGCGACGCCGATGTATGCGCGCACACGCTTGACGGAAACTTTACCGACTGTTGCAAGATCAAGGTTGGCGGGCATTTTGACATATCCGAGAGTTTTAAGCTTGCATACGAAAGCGACATGACAACCAAAGACGGCTTTGAAGGCGACATTGACTCAATATCGACAAATTACAATAAATTTATCGTCAGATATCAGAGCGAGCCGCGTGAGCTCCGTGCCAAAACCGATATTACTGCAAGCGACAAAATGCTTTTGACCTTTGATTTCCGTACGGCAAATCACGGAGGGAGAAGTCGCGACAGCTACAGCTCGGTAAGTTTCGGCAGATTTGAGCTCAGAGTCTGCGGACTTGCTTCGCGCCTTGAGCTTTACGATTCGGGCGAGCTTATTGCCGCTTCTGTCGGCTGTCCGATCGCCGCAATGAATGATATTTACGCATTGCGGGTCTCAAACTGCAGGGCGGAGGTCTTTGTCAACGGTGAATTGAAGTTTGCACTTGCGATAAAGCACGGTGATATCGGCGGCGGGCTTAAGCTTTATTGGCATGAATTTTGGGCAAAATCTCAGATCAAGGACGTCAGAATATATCTTTAGCATGAAAGCGCGGTCTCCGCTGAATGAAGAACCCGATTTTGCGCCGAATTTTGCAGAGCCGACTCTAAAATTTGCGTTCACTTTTTGAGTCGGCTGTGCAGTCTCAGAGAATTGATATGGGGTCATTTGTGACTTTATCTTGATTTTTTGCCGATATCGGTGTATAATCGGTATATAAAGTTTGAAAGGTAGGTAAAAACAGTGAATAAAAAAATGAACAGACTGCTGACGCTTATCCTTGCGTTATCGGTATGCTTATCCGCCTTCTGTTATTCGGCTTCGGCGGAAACGACGGATTCCGAGTACGGTAGGTACAGCGAATATATGAATTCGATCGTTGTTGAGATCGATTCCGAATTTGACAGCAATAAGGCAGCGGAGCTTGCGAAACTCGCAAAAGAAACAGGCGCCGAGAATATTATAATCAAGAGTAACCATGCGGAACTTTCGCTTGCTTTTACAAAAGAGGCGCTTGATTTGTTTGCGTCCGAAAAGCTCGGAATGAAAATCACCGTCACGGGTGCAAAGGCGGTATTCACTCCCTCGGTACTTGCCGAGATTGCCTCAAAAACCGAAAAAACATTTGAGTTTGCTTTGTCGGGCGGCGAAACCGTTGATGCATACTCAAAGTGCGATGCGGGTGAGCTTAAAGGCAACATAACCGTTGTCTGTGATATCGCAAATGGCGGAAATACAGTAAAATTCCTTGACGGTTCAAATAGATCGTACTCCTATGTCGGCAGCGGCTCATGGGGATTTTCGGTGTCAAACGGCAACTACGGCGCAAAGCTTGACTCGGTTGAAGCGACCGATTTTACCGACTGCCGCCACCATTGGGCGCATGATTATGTAAACTTTGTTTCGCGCAACGGCTTTTTTAACGGCACCGAAGCCGATAAATTTTCACCCGACCGTCGCATGACCCGAGGTATGGCGGTAACGGTGCTGTCGCGTATCGGCGGCTTGGCTGACTTGACGGTCGGATACCCATATACCGATGTTGCGTCGAACGCCTGGTTTGCAAGCGGCGTATCGTGGGCATATTCAAACGGTATCGTCGAAGCGTCGGAAAAATTCCGTCCGGACGATTCGATCACGCGCCTTGAACTTATAAATATGCTCTACAATTTCGCTGAGAAAATGAATATCGTCGCATCTGCGGAAACAACAACGCTTGAGTTTAACGATACCGAAAATATCACCGATGAAAGATCGCTTTCGGCAATCGCTTTCTGCACCGGTACAGGCATAATAAACGGCTATTCAAGAAATGACGGGACCGTTTCGCTCAGACCTGACGGCTTTGCCACACGCGCAGAGGTCGCGACGATGATCGAACGCTTCGTCAAAAATGCGGTCATGGGGAATGTAACTATGAATGATAATCAGAAATTTTCGGAATTTATCAAGGTCAGAAGCGACCTTACCAACGTATACAACAAGCTTAAAAAGGACAAATCGCTTAATATTTCGTACTTCGGCGGCTCTGTGACCGCAGGCTACGGCGCCTCGAATGCGGATCAGACTTCATGGAGAGGACTTACATACAATTGGTTCAGGAAGCAGTTCCCCGACGCAAAGATCACTATGAACAATGCGGCAATGGGCGGATCGGGCTCGCATCTCGGTGCGTTCAGAGTCAAGCAGGATATCATTGACACAGATACCGATCTGGTATTTGTGGAGTTTGCGATCAACGATTACTACAGCGGTACAGCAAATGAGGGCAAGACCGGTTTCTATTATGAATCGGTGATCAGACAGATACGCGAAGCGCTTCCGAAGACCGAAATTATTGCCGTTTACGTTACCGATCAGGGCAAGATCTCTATGAATACCTACCATCAGACTGCGGCAGACCAGGAAAAGGTATGCGAGTTTTACGGTGTATCATCGGTAGACGTAGGACGTGCCTGCAAGCTTGTGATGAATGAAGATGTCGGCTCATCGTGGAACGAATACTTCAAGGACGGCGTTCATCCGCTTGATAAGGGCTATGCGGCTTTCGCCGACGCTATTATTGAATATCTCGGCGAATACCTGTTCGGCGAACCTACGCTTACCTACGGTGAGAGCTATGCACATTCGCTTCCCGATGGCTATGCGGTTGACGGAGTTGAACACTTCGATCCGAAATATGTGGTTATAGACAATCTTGATATATTCGATTCGATAAAGGGCTTCACGCTTAATTCAGACAGCTATTTCATGCAGTATTCCACAAAGTCCAAGGGTTACATTGTTCCGACTGAGGATGAAAACTCGTTCACATACACCTTTGAGGGTACTGCACTTGATATGTATCTTGAGTTTGCCGGAGGAAAATACTATATTGAATATACGATTGACGGAGGCGAACCTGTCAAGAAGTATATCACCGATACCAACCATCCGTTCAAGCTGGTAAGCGGACTTGAAAACGGCAAGCATACCATAACATATTCTTACAAGGGAGAGACCGGTAAGGGCGGCACTAACGACCAGCGCAAGATCGGTGCATTTATGGTGACGGGAGTTAAGTGATCCCGCTTTACCGTCTTATAAAGTCGGATCGATCTGTAAGCGAAAAATACCGATCCGGATCCGCTGCTTGTGAGGCGACATTTTACCGCTTTGGCTCCGTGCTTTAGGCTTTTTGCCGCCGATGCCAATGTCGAGGGGTGTTAAAAAACTCAGTTTGAGTTTTTTAACACCCCTTTTTTACAACCGCTCCCGGCGGTATTTAATTTGCAGCCCTCTCATAATATAATACAGATATTCTACGGAGGTATTTGGGCGTGAAGGCAAAGGAAATACTGAGAGGCGGCGCTTTTCTCAGTCTGACAGCGTTTTTGCTGCGCACGGTCGGCGTGTCGTTCAACGTATATGTTTCGTCAAAGCTCGGCGCGGCGGGGATGGGACTTTTGTCGCTTGTGATGAGCGTTTATTCGCTTGCGGTCACTTTTGCGGTTTCGGGAATTTCGCTGGCTTCCATAAGACTTACGGCAGAGGCTGTGGGGCGCGGTGAGCGGGGCGCGGTCAGACGCACAATGCTTAACTGCTTGATCTATTCGGCAGTATTCGGCACGGCGGCATTCGCAGCAATCGGCTTATCTGCACCGCTTATTGCAGGTAATATACTCGGCGATGCGCGTACCTTGCCGTCATTACGTGCGCTTGCCGTGAGTATGCCCTTTATTTCGATGACGGCGGCAATGCAAGGCTATTTTACTGCTCTCAGAAGAGTGATCAAGAGTGCGGTGACCCAATTTTTCGAGCAGTTTGTAAAAATCGCCTTCACCGTGACCGTATTGACTGCTTTTTGTTCGGACAGCATCGAATCGGCTTGTTTGGCGGTTGTGGCTGGAGGCACAGTCGGCGAGCTTGCGTCATTCTTTATGACATTTATACTGTACCTTTATGATGTCCGAAAGAATTTCGGGGTGATCGGGAAGTGCGGGGGGCTCTTTTCAAAGATCACACATATTGCGATCCCGGTCGCGCTTTCCTCGTATATCCGCACGGGGCTTGTGACGCTTGAACATATACTGATTCCGCACGGGTTGCGCCGTTTCGGTGCTTCGTATGAACAGGCGCTCTCGGCCTACGGCGTATTACAGGGAATGGTACTACCGATAGTACTCTTTCCCACGGCATTCTTATCTTCGTTCAATCTGCTTATTGTACCTGAATTTGCCGCTGCCGCCGCACGGGGCGAAAAACGTCATATCAATTATATGATAGGCAGAGTCATGCGCTTTACTTTGCTGTTCGCTTTCGGAGCGACTGCAATAATGATATGTTTTTCGCATGAGCTCGGTTTTGTCATATACAACAGTCATGATGCGGCGGACTATATCAAAATAATCGCTCCGCTCATGCCTATTATGTATTTCGACAGCGCGGTTGACTCAATACTTAAAGGACTCGACGAGCAGCTTTACAATATGAAAATAAATATAATAGACGCGGCTTCAAGCACCGCGATGGTGTATTTTCTTTGCCCGAAACTCGGAATACTCGGTTATATTATCACGATCTTTGTCAGTGAAATTTTCAATACCGCCTGCAGTGTCGTCAGGCTGATAAATATTACCGGGATAAAACCGGATATTTTTACATGGGTGGTAAAGCCGCTGATCTGCGCGGTGAGCGCCTGTACGATAGTCAGATATGTGCTTGAGTCGCTTCATGCCGTCGGTTATTCCTATAAAGCGCTGACGATACATATTCTGTCAGCTGCTGCAGTGTATTTTCTGCTTTTGAGGCTTACTCATGCAGTTACCTCCGATGACGGAAAATGGGTGAGGTCGATCGCTTCGCCCAAACATTGAAAGCAATCAGCGTGAAAGTCGAGGTCCTTATTAAACGAGACCTCAACTTTCACGCCGCAGATTTCCGCGCCGCAGCCGACGCGAAATTTTACGTTTATTCTCTGCGCCGCCTGCGGCGGCATTAGATCATACTTCAATGACGGCGCTGCTGGCTCCGTCCGGGGAACGTTTCACAAGTATCTTACGGTCGATACGTGCGCGCAACTCATCTACGTGTGAGATTATGCCGACCGAACGCGTGCTGCCGCAAAGCTCGGAAATTACGTTCAGTGCGCTTGTGAGCGCTTCACGGTCAAGCGAACCGAAGCCCTCGTCAATAAACATCGAATCGATCCTGATCCCGGCGGCTTCCTTTTCGACTATGTCCGCCATTCCGAGCGCAAGCGAGAGAGACGCCATAAAGGTTTCGCCGCCCGAAAGGGTCTTTACGCTCCGCTCGCAGGCCGAATAGTGGTCATGCACGTTAAGTTCAAGTCCGCTTTGCGAGGAATTGTCCGACGCGTCCTTCATTCTGATAAGCTCATATCTTGCACCGGTCATTTTCAATAATCTGACGTTTGCCGCGGCAAGTACGCGGTCAAGATAGCTTGCTTGCACAAAGGCTTCAAGCTTCAATTTGATCTTGCCGGAGAGCATACCGTTTACTGTGTCTGACAGATTTTTGGCGTTGATATAATCCGTTTCCGCAAGCTGTATCTTTGCAAGTGAGTTTTCGGCATTCTTGCAGGCAAGGTGTGCTTTAGCGTTTTCGGCGGCAAGTCGGTCGCGAAGCTCTCTTGCTTCGTTCCGATGCGCTTCGAGCATTTTCGTATCAAGTGCGAGCTTATTTGTATCGGGGCGGGATTTATCTGCAATGCGCGCTTTGAGCTCGGCAAGTCTTGCGTTTGCGGCAGAACTTGCAAGCGCGGCGGAACGCTCGTTTGCTTCGAGCCGGTCCCGATTTTCACTCAGAGTATCAATACGCTTTTTTTGTGCGTTTACCGCACGGTTTGCCGAGTCGAGGTCGGCATATTCAAGCTTTATCGATTCAGATTCAAGCATCTTGGATTTGAGCAGTGTTTCAGCCTTGGCAAGTCGTTCCTTAAGCGCGGCGGCAGAATCCGTGTCGGAGCGAAGCTTGGTTTCGACCTTGGAAATCTCTCCTGACAGAGTCCTGAGCCTTTCAATTTCGGCTTTAAGCGTATTTTGATTTGCAGACTCAGCGCTAAACTCAAGCTCTAACTTTGAGTGTTCAGCCGCAAGTGTGTCTGACGCGGATTTACCGAGGTTCGGTTCGGTAGCAAAATACTCAAACCAAAGGTCGCGGAGATGCTTTTCTTCATTTTGGTGGGCACTCTGCTTTGAATGGGCTTCATCGCTTGCTTCCTGCATCAGATTCAGGGCAGCTTCGGCATCGGCTTTGGCGGTTTTGCAAGCTGCTTCGTCAACCTGCAGTTTGATACCGTCAAGCTCAAGCGTGTTGTGAACGGCTGCCGGGGAGGGGTGTTCGCGCGAGCCGCATACCGGGCAGGGCATACCTTGTTCAAGATTTTGAGCCAATATGCCCGCGCGTGCGCTCATAAATATGCGCTCACATTCAATGCGGAAGCGATTTTTGGCTTCATAGGTTTTGAGCCTTTCGGTAAAAAGATTTTGAGATATATTATATTCACGCTCGCTTCGGAGGGTTTGTTCAAGCTGAGTCATGAGCTTTGTTACGGAAGTCCTGCGTATTTCGAGTTTTTCAAGCGCGATCTGAGATTCTCCGAGCGATTCCGAAAGTGCTGCGAGTATTTCGGGCAGGTTTTGGTTTGATTCAAGCAGGCGCTTCTCCTGTTCGATCTTCGCGGTTACTTCGTCATACTCGCGCTTTGCCGATAAAATATCTGCTTTGAGCGCCGCGGTTTCGGCTTTGAGGGTATCGCGGCGCGAATAATCCGCTATATGACCGATCAGCGCGGCAAGTTCGGCTTTGGCGTTGTCGATCAGCTCGGGGGAATTATCGGGTAAGGTCAGCAGTGTATGCGCGGCGTTTGCGGCAGAGTCGGCGGCTTTGCTTTCTTCAAGTGCTTTTTCGTAAGCCGCAAAGCTTTTTGAAAGCTCGTCGGCTTGCTCAAGCGCGTGTTTTGAGCGGTCATATCGGCTTTCACATTCGGAAAGCGCTTTTTCGGCGGAACCAAGGCTTGCTTTATAATATTCCGAAAGGGTATTAAGCGCTTCTGCAA
Source organism: Clostridiales bacterium UBA4717 (assembly GCA_002404395.1). Classification (GTDB taxonomy): domain Bacteria; phylum Bacillota; class Clostridia; order Oscillospirales; family CAG-272; genus UBA4717. The sequence goes on along the minus strand of DHJP01000172.1, from coordinate 37,173 downwards.
GATCGCTCGGTTCAACCTGATTTCCGTCAAGCGCCGATTTAATGAGCGTCGTGACCTCAGAACCGATATCGGCCGGTAAAACTATCCCTGCGGCATAGCGGCTCAGGGAACCGAGGACGGCTTCATATTCGGACTTTTTTTCGCTTGCCGCGTTCTTGATCTGTTCTTGAAGCCTTTCATAGTTGTCGGTTTTGAAAAGCTTTCGCAACAGCTCGCTGCGCTTCGCGGTGTCGGCAAGCAGCATTTCACGGAAATCGCCTTGAGCGATCATGGCAATTTGCGAAAACTGTTCGCGGTCAAGCCCGATCAGCTCGCGTATTTTTGAAGTGACGTTGTCTTTTCCGCATATAAGTTTGTCATTGGGCAGTATAAGTTCGGCGTTCGGTTTTTCGACCGTCATGCCGCTGCCGCGTTTGCTTTGGCGTAAATATTCGGGATTGCGTGTGACCGTGTAAGTTTTATTGCCGAGCGCAAATTCAAGCGATACATAAGTTGGATCTTCGGGCGAAGCAAGCTTACTGCGCAAGAGCTTCGGCGAACGCACACTTCCGCTCGGCTCTCCGTACAGTGCAAAGGCAATTGCGTCAAATAGTGTGGTCTTACCGCTTCCGGTGCTTCCGTATATGAGAAAAACTCCGTTTTTGCCGAGTTTTTCAAAATCAAGCGTAACTTTGTCCGCATAAGAGCAAAAACCGCAGATCGTGAGTTTTATAGGTCTCATTTGCGCGCTTCCTCTCCGTTATAAAATATTTCGTCGATCATATTTTCGGCAAGCTTCAGTTTTTCACCCTTAAGCTCGCTGTTGTTTTGTTTTTCATACAGCTCGCACAGGTATTCAAGCGGGGTCATGCTCGGTTTGACGCTTTCGGCAAACACTTCGGCGTCGGAAGCGTTTTTGATATTGTCATAATGTAAGGTCATCAGATTTGGGTATGCGTTTCGGAGACGCGCCGCCGCATTCGGAATCTCGTCCGTGTCGGTAAGCACTGCATGAACGTAGTCGTTTTTATGCTCATCTTTGTGTGCGCCGTCCATTATATCGGCATACGTTCCTTTAATTGTGCGCATATCGCGCATAGGTATAAGCGGCAGCTCATTTATTTCAAGTTCGCCCTTTTGTTTGAGCATAACAAGTGTAAGACTTTTTTGAAAATTTACTTCTGAGGCGGAGTATTTGAGCGGTGATCCCGAATATCTGATGTTTCTTCCGAGCGACTGCGGACGGTGGATATGTCCGAGGGCGGTGTAATCGAAGCGCGAAAATAATTCCCTGCTCACTTCCTCGGCGCCTCCTACCGAAGCGGCTTCTTCACTGTCGGAGCGTGCGGCTCCCGTAACGAACTGATGCGCCAGCAGAACTGTGCGGTCATTATAATTCACCGAGTCAAGCAAAAATTTCAGCGCGTCGTTATATTCCGTAAATTCTTCGTTCGGGAAAAAGTGTCTGACGACAGCGGGTTTTATAAACGGAGCAAGTACGAAATTGATTTTGCCGTATTCATCGTAAAGCGTGACGGTATTGAGTTTCCCGTCAAATACCGGAGAAATATATATGCCGCTCTTGTGAAACAGCTCACCGGCAAAAGCCAGACGTTCTTCGCTGTCATGGTTTCCGCTGATTATCAGTATATTCGGGCATGCCGACGAGAGGGCGGTCAGAAAATCACCGAACAGAGATACTGCCTCTGCACTCGGATTCTGACGGTCGTATATATCTCCGGAAATAAGAAATGCATCGGGGGTATGCTCGCGCGTAAGCGCAATGATCTGCTCGAGAATGTACCGTTGGTCTTCGATCATGGAGTATTCGTTGACGCGCTTTCCGATGTGCAGGTCGGAGGTATGTATAATTTTCATATTGAGCTTTCATGTCGGCGAAGCCGACTCAAACAGCAATCGTCAGTCAGAAAGCCTGCGAGAGCGATGCGGTCGTTTTATCAGAGTTAAAGCATATCTATTCGAAAGTCGCTTTCGCCTAAGACCTCAATATCGGTTGCCTTCAGAAGCGCCGCCAGCACTCCGTCGCCGTCAGTGAGCACACCGCCGAACGAACCGTCGTAAATGCTGCCGTTTCCGCAGGAGGGAGATCTCTCCTTGAGTATGGCAAGGCGGCAGTTATAAAGCTTTGCGAGCTTCAATACTTCTTCGGCACCGCGGACATAGTTTTCGGTCACATCGGTACCGTCTTTACAGATTATCCGCGCACCGATCCTTTCGGCGGGCAGACGCGGCGTTTTCAAGCCGCCGAAGACCTCGGGGCAGACCGGTATCAGCGTATGTTTTCCGAGCATTCCGATAACTTTTCGGTTCGGCTTGCTTTGCCCGTCATAGCGGCAGCAGACTCCGAGCAGACAGGCGCTTACAAAAATCGTCATTATTGCACTTTCACGGTGCGGGACCGTGTTCTCCTTTCGAGTTTGTTTTTTCATACTTGACGTAAACGCGGCATTGTGATATAATCTGAGCGAAACAGGCAATATTATTATATATTTGCATAAACTTTGTCATAAAGCCGATAACCGAAAGGATGATATTTGAAATGAAAAAGACTGTACTCAGAAAATATGCAAATCTGATAGCGGTTTGCGGTGCCGGAATCGTTAAAGGCGATGAAGTCATCATCCGCGCCGAACTTGATCAACCCGAGTTTATAACCATGCTTGCGGACGAGTGTTATAAAGCCGGTGCAAAAAAAGTGGAAATTGAATGGAGCCATCAGCCGCTTGAGATCATCCACACCCGCCACAGAAGCCTCAAGGTGCTTTCAAATGTTGAAAAGTGGGAATGTGAAAAGCTTGAACACCGCGTTGAAACGCTGCCTGTAATGATATATATTATGAGCGAAGACCCCGACGGGCTTTCGGGTATCAATCAGGAAAAGCACGCAAAGGGCGCACAGGCGCGGTATAAGGTGATCAAACCCTACCGCGACAGAATGGAAAACAAGTATAAGTGGTGCATTGCGGCGGTCCCCGGCAAAAAGTGGGCAAAAAAAGTCTTCCCGAAAGAACCTGTGGGAAAAGCCGTCGAAAAACTTTGGGAAGCGATCCTCTATACCTCGCGTGCAACCGACGATCCGATCGCCGAGTGGAGAGAGCATAATGCAGACCTTTCCGCACGCTGTGAATTTCTCAATTCCAAAAAGCTGCGCGAACTCAGATATCATTCCTCAAACGGGACCGAGCTTAAGGTCGGTCTTATTGACGACGCGCTCTTCTTGGGCGGAAGCGAAAAAACGCTTTCGGGCGAAGTGTTCAATCCGAATATTCCGAGTGAGGAGGTATTTATTACTCCGAAGCGCGGCGAAGCGGAGGGAATCGTATATTCGACACGCCCGCTGTCTTACCGCGGTGAGCTGATAGATAATTTTTCGATCAGATTTGAAAAGGGAAAAGCGGTAGAAGTCAAAGCCGAGAAGAATGAAGAACTGCTCAAAAAGCTTATCTCAATGGACGAAGGCGCGGCTTACCTCGGAGAATGTGCGCTTGTGCCTTACGATTCTCCTATCAGGAACTCAGGCATTACTTTCCTCAATACGCTGTTTGACGAAAATGCCGCCTGCCATCTGGCACTCGGCGAAGGCTTCTCAAACTGCCTGAAGGATTATGAAAAGTATTCACTTGAAGAATGCCGTCAAAAGGGAATCAACGATTCTATGGTGCATGAGGACTTCATGATCGGAAGCAAGGATCTTGACATTGACGGTATCACCGAGGACGGCGAGACCGTAGCGATATTCAGAAACGGAAATTGGGCGTTCTGAGTTTTTAAAGGCTAAAGGTTTTGCTGTTTGCTGCCGTTCAGATAAACCTCGCAAAGACTGCCGTTTGAGTAGCAAAGCTTGAGTGAGAAGAACGGACTTCCTGCTTCGAGCAGGTTAAGAAAAACGTGATCGCCTTCCCAAAGCGGGAGCTTATGTATCTCCGACTTCGGGATCCACTCAAGCACTCCCTCGTTGCAGGGCGTAAGCGTTCCCGAAAAATCGCTGCTTGTAAAGAGAAACATATATTCGGTAGTAATTCCTTTTTCGTTTGAGTCGGTAAAAGTTACGATACCTCTGAAGCTTGCGCGGTCAAGCGTGAGCCCGGTCTCTTCTTTCACCTCGCGGCGCACACATTCTTCGGGACTTTCTCCCTCTTCGAATTTGCCGCCTATTCCGATCCATTTGCCCGCGTTCTCGTCATTTTGCTTTGAGATGCGATGAAGCATCAGGTATTTGCCTTCGGATTCAAGATAGCAAAGCGAAGTGTTTTTCATGTTTATAATTTCACTTTCGGTTATATAATTCAGTCAAAGGGCTGTCGCAGTTGCGACAGCCCTTGTGCGTACTATCGTACCATCCGTTTTGCGGACGGTTATGATCATTTCACAACGCGCCTGATTACTTTTGAGATCGGAAGTGCAAGCGCAAAGCCGCATATGATCTCAACTATGCCGTTTATTCCGACGAAAAGCAAAATAAAGTTTATGGGGTTCGTCGCGTTTAAAAGCTCTGCAAAGCCTTGGATATATTCGGTATTGTAGAAGCAGACGGTCAATGTGCCCATAAAGAACAGCGTGTTAAGTATCGGTGCGCATACGGCTGCCGTTGCTGTGGCTGCACTGTCCGATTTTTTTTTCGGAACGGCGCGGAAGATGAGCCCGGCAAGCATACCTGCAAGGATTCGGGTCGGTACGCAGGTCAGAAAAGTAAATACGGGGTTAATGGCGAAAAGCGCCGCGCCGAACGAACTGTACCCGAGGCATTGCAAAAAGCTTACGACTCCGAATACTCCGCCGAGGAAGGCTCCGGATGCCGGTCCGAGTACGATCGCGCCGATCGCTACCGGAACCATCGAAAAGGTTATCTCAAGTCCGAGAGTGCGCAGCGGAAGAAAAGAGACGACTGCCACTATAGCGGCGAGGACTGCGTTAAGCGTCAGTCTGCGGACTTTATCGGTCATTGCGGTTTTCATGCGATTTTGTTTTCCTCCTTCGGGATCAGCTTATATCCGAATTATAACAGATACAGTCAAATATGTCAACACTAATCGGAGTTTATGCACTCAAACGACGAATGAATGTTCACGGGACGAAATATATGCCGCCGCCGCTTTGGCGGCAACAGCGCCATCTGACGCCGCCGTAATTACCTGATGCAACGCCTTGGCTCTGACATCTCCCGCCGCATACACACCGCAGAGCTTTGTCGCACAGTTTTCATTTGTCGGAATATAACCTTTTTCATCAAGCGGCAGTTTGTCGGCAAAGAGTTCGGTTGAGGGAGCGTACCCGGCAAAAATAAACAATCCGAGGCATCCGTCTCCCTCATTGGGACGTAATATCGTATGTTCGCCCGTTTTATTGTTTTTAACTTCGAGCGCTTCGAGAAGCGTGTCTCCCGAGGCTTTGACAACTTCATAATTGTACTTTATTTCAAGCTTCGGCGAATCGGCAAGTCTTTTGGCAAGCAACGCTTCACATCGGAGCGTGTCGCGTCTGACAAGCATTGTGACCTTGCGTGCAAATTTTGTCAAAAAAAGCGCTTCCTCGGCGGCGGAATTGCCGCCGCCGACTACGAATACCTCTTTGCCGCGGAAAAAGAAACCGTCGCAGGTCGCGCAATAGCTTATGCCTTTGCCGACAAATCGTGATTCGCCTTCAAAACCAAGTTTTTTCGGGGTTGCTCCCGTGGCAATGATCACAGCCTCCGCGGTGAATCTGCCGCTGGCGGTTTCAATTATTTTCGGATCTGAGTCAAGCGATACGAGTTTCACCTTAGCGCTTGCAAATTCGGCGCCGAAGCCTTCTGCCTGCGCCCGCATCTGCTGCGCAAGCTCCGTGCCGGAGATCGCGGGAACGCCGGGGTAGTTTTCGATCATATCGGTTTTGAGCATCTGCCCGCCGACTGCGGCAGACTCTATAACAAGAGTGTCAAGCCCATCTCGGCCGGCATATACCGCCGCGCTGAGTCCGGCAGGACCTCCTCCGAGAATTATCAGATCGTATTTGCTTTTTTGAGTATCCGACCGCATTGCTTCAGTGCTCCTTTATGTCAAATTTCACGACAGTTTTTATTGCTTGGTAAAGCTTTAAGCTTTTAATGCCGCCGACTTGAGCGCTTGGGGCGGCGCAGACTGATACGATTATTGTCCGCGGATTTTTGTCTGTTATACCGCGAACTTTATCTCAGCTCGGCGATCTCATAGATCAGCCTTTCGGTCTTTTCCCAACCGAGACAAGGGTCGGTGATGGATTTTCCGTATACGCCGTCCTCGATCTTCTGGCACCCGTCTTCTATGTATGATTCGATCATCAGTCCCTTTACAAGCTTGAATATATCTTTTGAATGACGGGTGCTGTGAAGGATCTCCTTGGCGATACGGGGTTGTTCATCCCACTTCTTTCCGGAGTTTGAGTGGTTGGTGTCAATAATGACCGCAGGATTGCTCAAGCTGCTTTTAGCGTAGATCTCGCAAAGCGTGTTGAGATCTTCGTAATGGTAGTTCGGGAATGCCTGTCCGTGCTTGTTGACAAAACCGCGCAGCACTGCGTGAGCCAGCTTGTTTCCTTTGCTTGCGACCTCCCAGCCTCCGTAGCTGAACACGTGCGCGCTCTGTGCGGCGGTAATGGCATTTACCATTACCGAAAGGTCGCCGCTGGTCGGATTTTTCATGCCGACCGGAAGCTCAAGTCCGCTTGCGGTAAGACGGTGCTGTTGATTTTCCACGGATCTTGCGCCTATGGCAACATACGAGAGTACGTCGGCAAGGTAACGGTGATTTTCGGGGTAGAGCATTTCATCCGCTCCGGAAAAGCCGGTCGTTTCAAGGGCTTTTATGTGAAGTCTGCGTATGGCAAGCAGTCCTTTGAGCATATCCGGCGAGCTGTGGGGATCGCTTTGATGCAGCATTCCCTTGTACCCCGCGCCCGTGGTTCTCGGTTTGTTGGTATAGATCCGCGGAATTATAACGATTTTGTCTTTGACCTTGTCCTGTACTTTTCTGAGCCTTGATATGTAATCAAGCACCGCGTCCTCTCTGTCTGCCGAGCAGGGTCCGATCACAAGTATGAATTTATCGCTCTTACCCGAAAAGACATTTCTGATCTCAACGTCGTTTTCGTTTTTCTGTTTTACAAGTGCCTCGGACATCGGGTACATATTTATTACATCGCGCGGTTCGGGCAGTTTTCTTTTAAATTCCATATTCATAATAGTTCACTCACCTTTCATGGTTAAAAATTATTTATCAAAGTATTTGCGGTTTTCGGTTGACAGGCGCATGGTGGCTTTCAAGCTCTCTTCATCGCCGTTTACCAAGCAGTCTTTTATATATGTGAATTTGTTAAGGAAAAGCTCCATCTGACTTATAAGCTCGTCGCGGTTCAGAAAGAACAGCTCGGACCACATATCCTCATTTATCTTTGCGATCCTTGTAAGATCTCTGAATGAGTCGCCTGTGTATTCGGCAAGATGTTTTGATTCTTTGCAGGTCATAAGCGCTACTGCGATACAATGGGTAAGCTGTGAGAGAAAGCCGATCATTTCATCGTGCTTTTCGGGGGAAAGACGGCTGAGCTTGCCGAAGCCGAGCACACGGGCGAGCGCTTCTGCCGTTTCAATTGCCGATGCGGTGTTTCGCGCGCTCGGAGTGACGATGTAGTTTGCGTTTTTAAAAATTGCGTCGGTGGCATTCCTCACTCCGCTTACTTCGCGGCCTGCCATCGGATGCGCACCTATAAATTCAAGGTCGGGTCGCAACAATAGTTGGATCTTATCAACGATACTGCACTTGACTCCGGTCACATCGGTAAGCAGTGCGCCGCTTTTTATAAAGCTTTGATACTTTTCCACCCATTCGATAAATATGTGCGGATAGAGCGCGAAGATCAGTATGTCAAATTCGCCTACATATTCTTTTTCTGTCTCGGTGCTTCCGCTTTTTATATATCCGTATTCAAGTGCATAATCTATAGAATCGCGGCAGGTATCTATAGCGCCTACCGTATAGCCTGCCGCGGAAAGCCCTTTTGCATAGCTTCCTCCGATTAGGCCGAGTCCGATTATAAGTATTTTTTTGTTCTTGTCAAGTTCCATAGCTTACCTCCGCACCGAGCACTTCAAGAGTTTTGAAAAAGTCGGGATAACTTTTGTTTATCGCTTCACAGCCTTCGATTACGGCGCCGGTCAGGATCGCGGGCACGCACAGCGCCATTACGATCCGATGATCGTTGTGGCCTAAAAGCGGCAGTGCGGGGGTCCTGAGCGAGCCGGGCAGCACATCGACCGTGTTTTCTCCGACTCTGACCTCTATCCCGAATTTGGCAAGCTCCTTAGCCATGGCGATCGCGCGGTTGCTTTCTTTTATGGCAAGCCGTTTTGTACCGCTAAAGTGTGCGCCGTTAAAGACTGCGGCGGTTGCAAACAGCACGGGCGCAAGATCGGGACAGTCGGAGAGGTCAAGCGCGGGACAGCCTTCAGCGAGCTTTTCGATCATACTTATACATACGCGATCTCCCTGAATGCTTGACGGATCAAGTCCCTCGACTCTGATATTGCCGCCGACCGCGCCGAGCGCGTACAAAAATGCGGCGTTTGAGTAATCGCCTTCAACTCTTACCTTGCAGGGGGTATAGTGTTGCCCGCCTCGGATCACGTATGTGTATCTGTCCGGGCGTTCGGTGACGACTCCGAAGTTTTTCAAGGCGTCAAGAGTGATATCAAGATAACTTCCGCTTTCAAGCGGGGGAATGATTCCGATTATGCTGTCGGATTCAAGTAAGGGAAGCGCAAAGAGCATTCCGGATATATACTGACTGCTGATATAACCCGGGATCTCGTATTTTCCGGAAATTAACTTACCGTGCACACTGATCCGATTTTTGCCGAAATTTATTTCGGCGCCGCACTTTTCAAGCACGGAGGAATATACCTCGACGCCGCGTTCGATCAGCCTTGCACTGCCCGAAAATTCAACCGTTCGTCCGGAGAGCATGGAGACGGGAATCAAAAATCTGAGGGTGCTCCCGCTTTCGCGGCATCCGAGTATGCCGCGCGGGTCCGGCGTCCTGCCGAAGCCGCGCACAGTCGTTTTGCCGTTTTCGGTGGTTATGTCGGCGCCGAGTGCTCTGAGACAGTCCGCAGTGGCGAGAATATCTTCGCTTACTCCGAGGTTTTCGATCACACTTTCTCCTTCGGCAAGCGCGGCGCAGATCAGATATCTGTGCGAGACGCTTTTCGACGGGGGAGCAACGACGCTGCCGCTCAGGCGGCTTTTATTTATTGTTATCTTCATTTCGACCGACTCCTGTGATTTTTCTCTATCTCCTCGGCGACAATGTCGATCGCTTTCAGATACCCGTCAAAACCGAGTCCCGAAACACAGGCGGTCGCCACAGATCGCACATAGCTGATCTTTCTGAAGTCTTCGCGCGAATCAACGTCCGAAATATGTACTTCGACCGTCGGAAGCGCGACAGCCTTAAGCGCATCGGCAATTGCCACGCTCGTGTGCGTGTATGCCGCAGGATTGATCACGATACCGTCAGTCATATCAAAGTAGGCTTTTTGTATTTCGTCAACTATATCTCCCTCGTGGTTCGACTGAAAGAATATCACTTCAAGCTTTTTCTTTTCGGCATGATCGCGGATAAGCTTTAACAGGTCCTCATACGATCTGTTGCCGTATATATCAGGCTCTCTGATGCCGAGCATATTCAGATTCGGCCCGTTGATTATCAGTATTTTCATTTTTGCCTCCGTATCGGTAGAATCTATTTATGTGGGACGGCTCATCAGACGCTGCAATTGAATGTTTCGCTTATTCTGACGGCGGTCTCTTCAACGCTTCCGTCGCCGCAGACCGTAAAATCGGCGGCAGCAAGATATATCGGACGGCGGTATTCATACAGACGCTTTAATTTTTGGTGATCGTCGGAGAGCGGACGGTCGCCTGTCGCTTCAAGCTTTTCAAGCGAGCGGTCAAGGAAGAACAGTCTGCCGTTTTGCTTGAGCCGCATCACGTTTTCCGCGTCGAGCACCGCGCCGCCGCCGGTAGCGATAATGCACCCGCTTTTTTGAGACAGCGCGGCAATCGCCGATTTTTCCCGCATTCTGAAAGCCGATTCGCCTTCACTTTCAAAAATTTCTTTGATGCTTTTTCCGGATGAGCCGACGACCTCTTCATCTGAATCAAACACCGCTCTGTTCAATAGCTTACCTAAAAAGCTGCCGACACTGCTTTTTCCGCTTGATGGCATACCGATGAGGACGATGTTTTCCTTGTCTGCCGAAATTTTGCGGAATATGCGCTGTATTCTTTCTTCATCATGCTCATCGACACCGAGGAAAAGCTCTGAAGCGTATACTGCCTGCGCTACCAGCATATAAAGACCGCCGCTTGCTTTGATGCCCTTTTCCTTGGCTTGTCTGATAAGAACCGTGTCAAGCGGATTGTAAATGACGTCAACCACGCCTTCAAGCTTCGGAAAACATTCGATATCTATCGGGCAGTCGCTGTTTTTCGGAAACATGCCGACGGGGGTGGTGTTTATGATTACTTCCGCGTCATAATGCAGATTCAGCATATCGTAGCTTATTGCGTCTGCGCTTGCTTTGCGCGAAACCTTGATCAGACTTTGAGCGCCGAGGTCGCGCACGACAGCCGAAAGGGTCTTGCAGGTACCGCCGCTGCCGAGGATCAGCACCTTTTTTCCTTTCATTTCAATATCGGCGTGCCTGATAAGCCCGAGCGCTCCCATATAGTCGGTGTTGTAGCCGAAAAGTCTGCCGTTTCGGTTAACTATCGTATTTACTGCACCGATCTTTCGCGCTTCTTCGGATATTTCATCAACAAAGGGTATTACGGCTTCCTTGTACGGTATGGTTACATTGATCCCCCTGAAGCTTTTGCTATGCATAAAGTTTTCAAGCTCGTTTTTCGGGATCTCGAGCAGTCTGTAATCATAATCCGCGATCAGACCGTGCACTTCTTTTGAGAAGCTGTGACCGAGCTTTTCCCCTATCAGTCCGTATTCCATTGTCTCACCCTTTCTGCTTTGGCTCTGCCGTGCCGGCAAAGCCGTTTTTTAATACGTCTGTTCCGTATCGCTGTGCCAGCATATCACAGACCGTAAGAGCGGTTACGCTGTCAATTACCGGGCAGATCCGTTTGAATATAGCCGGGTCGTGCCTGCCCTTTATACTCATTACCGTGTTTTCGTTTTTGATGAAGTCAACCGTTTCCTGACTGATCGAAATTGAGGGAGTCGGCTTTACCGCGCAGTTGAACACTATCGGCATTCCGTTTGAGATGCCGCCGTTTATTCCGCCGTTGTTATTGCTGAGCGTCGTTATCCGACCGTTTTTGCACGCAAAACTATCATTGGCTTCGCTTCCGCGCATATCGCAAAAGCCGAATCCTGCGCCAAATTCCACGCCTTTTATACCGCCGATCGAAAAAAGCGCGTGAGAGAGCACGCCTTCAAGGCTGTCAAACCAAGGTTCACCGACTCCTGCGGGCACTCCGCAAACGGCGGTCTGCACTTTTCCGCCGATGCTGTCTCCGAGAGATTTTGCTTCGAGGATCGCCGAAATCATTTTTTCTCCCTGTTCCGGGTCAAGCACCGGGAAGCTTTGACCGTTAACGTCGGCAAGTTCTTCCGGAAGCGAGGCGAAGCTGCGGTCGCATATGCCGGCGCAGCTCAGGATATGAGTTCCTATCTCAATGCCGAGTTTGTTTAATGCCGAAAGAAATATCCCGCCGGCAACGGTAAGCGCGGCGGTTATTCTGCCGGAAAAGTGCCCGCCTCCGCGATAGTCTTCATATCCGTGGTATTTTACATACGCGGTGTAGTCGGCGTGAGAGGGCCTTGCACTGCCGCGCGTCGATTCATAGTCGGCGCTTCTCGTGTCTTTATTCGGTATGACTATTGCAATAGGCGTGCCGGTGGTCATACCGTTTCTGACTCCGCTGAGTATACGGTAATCATCGTTTTCGCGGCT
>DHJP01000172.1:0-25131 GCA_002404395.1 Clostridiales bacterium UBA4717 | reverse complement strand
TTGGATGCTAACCTTTCAATAAGTGTATTGTCTATTTCAATGCCCGGAGCCATTCCGTCGATTACCGCGCCGACAGCTTCGCCGTGGCTTTCGCCGAAAAGCGTAAGGGAAACGCTTTGTCCGAAAGTGTTTTTCATACAGATCACCATGCCGGCGTTGCCGGCTCAAAGAATATGACGGCTTTAGCCACGCTTTGAAAGCGCGCGTTTAGCGGCGTCGATCCGCATACAGATGTCGTCAATGCCTGATCTTACAAACTCAAAACTGCCGAGCTCGTTGACCACAACGGTGTTAATGCCGTCCGCTTCGGCTTTTTTATCATGCTTGAAAATTTCGGCAAGCGTTCGTGTATCCTCATCGATCACGGTAGGCAGATCATACTTTACAAGCACTTTTTCAAGTCTTTGCCTTACGCTTTGGGAGCACATCGGGAGCATACCGAGCGCCACACATTCGCCGTGGATCAGCCTGCCCGCGGCGGCGCTTTCGATTGCGTGACCTACGGTGTGTCCGAAGTTTAACACCTTTCTGAGTCCGGTTTCTTTCGGGTCGCTTTCCACTACGTGCTTTTTGATCTCAAGTGAGCGTCGGATCACTTCTTCAAGCTGTTCATAAGCATTTTCCCGCTCGAACAGTTCAAAGAGTTTCACATCGCAGGTTGCCGCCATTTTGACAGACTCCGCAAGCCCGGCATTAAGCTGCCGCGGGTCAAGCGTTTTTAATACGTCAGGGTCGATGAGTACCGACTTCGGCTGATAGAACGCGCCGACCGAATTTTTTATGCTGCCGAAATCAATTGCCGACTTTCCGCCGATCGACGAATCGACCTGAGAGAGCAGAGTAGTCGGAATGTTATAAAAGTCGATCCCGCGCATATATGTGGAGGCGGCGAAGCAGGACAGATCGCCGACAACTCCTCCCCCGACGGCGACGACGCAGTCATGGCGATTAAATTCCGTCTCTAACATTTTCATCAAAAGCATTTTGTAATTTTCGATATTTTTGCTTTCTTCACCAGAGGCGATGCGCACGATCTCGGGAAAGCGGCAGTGTGCGGCAACCGCTTCGGCATATTCGTGCGGAACCTTGGTGTCGGTGACGATCAGCACGCGGCGGTCAAGGGGAATAAGCTCTCCGACGCGATGCAGCACCCCGCGCCCGATCGTGATATCATAGCTTTCCGAGACCTTTTCAAGCGTAATGTTCATAATAATTCCAATGTCGGCGGAGCCGACTCAAAAAGTAAACGTAAAATTTCGCATTGATTGCGATGCGGAAATTTGCGGCGCGAAAGCTGAGATTCAGTTCGGGTGAGATAAAATTTTCGCGCTCCGATGCCGTAGTAGACGGTTCAAACAGTGATTTATATATGCGTTCAGTTGTATGTGCCGACAAGCTTAAGTCTTGCGCATACCGCCGATAGTTCGGTCAGCATATTTCTGCCGTTTTCAGTGTTTATGTTGCCTTCGGCTTCGACAAAGAAATAGTAGCTCCAGATCAAGTCCTTCATCGGGCGGCTTCTCAGTGTGCGCATATTGTAGTTGTGCGCGCCGATAATATTGAGCGCCTGTGCCAGCGCGCCCGCCTCGTTTTTGGTGGTGAAAAGCAGAATGAAGTGTTCGTTTTCATTCTTGCTGTCGGGCAAAGGCAGGTTCTGCGCTCTGGAAAAGACCGCAAAGCGTGTGGTGTTTGCAGAGGAGGTGTTGATCTTGTCTTCGAGTATTTCAAGTCCGAATAGCTCGGCGGTGTCGGCGGAAGCGATCGCGGCACAGGTATCGTCGCATTCTTCTTTTACATATTTTGCCGCAAGCGCGGTGTTTGAAAAAGCGACGGTTTCAAATCCGTGTGCCTTGATATAATCCTCGCATTGCTCAAGCGCCTGCGGGTGGCTGATCACTTTTTTGATCTTTTTAAGCTCCGCACCGGGTTTGGCGATCAGATTGTGTACGACCTCAAGTTCCACCATGCGGTTTACATATAAACTTCCCGAGAACATCAGATCGGTCACGACTCCCACATCGCCCGCATAGCTGTTTTCGATAGGTAACAGCGCACAGTCATACTTACCGCTTTCAACTGCGGTGTAAGCGTCGGTAAAATCCGAGCAGGCGTAAAGTTCGGAGGACGGGTAAAGTTTTTTAGCCGCAATATATCCGAAAGCACCCTCGCAACCGCTGTAAACGACCTTGATACCGCTGATAAGGCGCGATTGGTAGTCCTTTGAGATGTTCATGACATCTTTTATATATTCGGTGTAGTATTCGCGAAGCGTATGATCAGCCACGAGCTTCGCGCGATTTGCAATTATGCTGTTTTCGCGCTCGGGATCAAATATCGGAAGGGCGTGTTCCTTTTTATATGCCGCCACATCTGCACAGGCAAGCATACGCTTTTCAAACAGTTCTGCCATCTCACGGTCGATTCTGTCAATTTCCGCACGGCTTGTTTCAAGATTATTCATAACACACTCCATGCCGCCGTAGGCGGCTCAAAAAACATCGGGCAATTTACACCGAAATATCAAAAAAGCGGTTTCCTTTGACCTTTGCAAAGGAAACCGCTGAACTCCGGCTGAAAATCACGCCTCTTCCGCCAATATCCTTTGCTTGCCGTTAAAAATATAATAAAAGTAGCAAAAGACAAAAAAGCAGTACGTAAAAATACGTACTGCTGCGGAATATACACAAGAAATCGTCAAAGGGGCACGACGGCAGACCGATACACGGCTGTTTTCAATTGAGCAAACCGATGTGACCATTTTCTCTGCCTCCCCTAAGTGATGTACACATTATAACGCAGAGAGTCCGCTTTGTCAATAGCAAATCGCGAATTTGGTATAAAAACGGGATATAGCGTCAGATAATACCTGCCGACATTTGAATTTTTGTGCAATAATACCTTGGATAAAAGGCTGCGGAAAGTTCAGGATTCAGTTGCCCTCAAGTATTTCGTGAAGTTTGTCAATATTGATATCGGCAAGCTCAAGATTGTCATTTACCGCTATTGCCGCTGCTGCTCCGCAGGCTTCGCCTATTCCTGCGCAGATCGGCATTGCTCTGAAATTAGAGTGAGCCATGTGCGTACCCGAAATATTTCTGCCGCTCAGGAGTAAGCCGCCGAGTTTTTCGGGGACAAGACATCCGTATGGGATAGTGTAGCCGTTTGCCTGCCCAAAATGTTTTTGCACTCCGGTCCTGTCAAGGCTCGCTCCGCTCATGTTGTGAACGTCAAAGTTGAACCATGCGCCGCGGACCGCCCAATCGTCAAACTGCCGTGCGCACAGAATATCTTCCTCGGTTAATTGCTTTATGCCCTTGAAATGGCGGGTCTCGCGCACGCCGATAAGCGAAGCCGCGCTTATTATATAGCAGTTTTCGTATCCCGGAGCGTATTCTCTGAGAAAGGCGACAATAGGCTCCATCTGCGAGCGGCAGACTAATTCTGCGCGCGTCAGATCTTCGGCTTTGGTGCCGTCGATATCAATACAATTGGTCATATTGCAGGTCACGATTCCGGGAATGGTAGACGAATACAAAAGTACGTGCCCGGCGGGAAACGGCAGCAGCTTTTGTGCAAGTGCCTGAAGCTCGCCTTTTTCGGTATCAACCGTTGTCTCAAACGAGGGGGGAAGGACCGCACGGGTCATATCCACGCCGCCGAGCTTGAACATCAGTGTCGCCGGCTGCATTTTCCGATCGCTCTCGCGTCCGAGAAAATATTCCGCCCCGGCGTGATAAGCAACGTCTCCGTCACCGGTGGCGTCAACGAGTACACGTGAAAGGTATGCGCATCTGCCGCTTTTGCTTTCGGTAATAACACCGATCACGCTGCCGTTTTCGGTGATCGCATCACATACAAATGTGTAAAGCAGAATATCAACGCCTGCTTCCCTGAGCATTTCAATATAAGTATTTTTCAAGAGTTCCGGGTCGATTTTGGCTTTGTCGGAACAGTCAAAGAGGTCCTTTTCATGCGCGCGTCTGAGAATTTCATCATACAGACGGCTGTTTACTCTGCCGGTAAAATGACTCATAAGTCCGCTTGTCGATATTCCGCCGATGCTTGACTGACTTTCAATGATCAGCGTTTTTGCTCCGTTTCGCGCGGCAGTAACCGCCGCCGAAAATCCCGACGGTCCGGAGCCTGCTACTATTACGTCATACTCCCCCGCGATTTCGAGCTGTTTTGCTTTTTCGGTTATAAATTTGTTGTTCATACTGTTTCACACTTTCCAAATAATTCAATCGTTTTTTAAATAACGTCTCAGCGCTTTTGCAAAGCAGCTTCCGAGCGCTATCGCCTTATCCGAGGAGAAAATATTGTCAGCCTCACCGAAATAACAGGTTTCAAGCGTAAAAGCGAGCTTTGCACAGGGCTTGTTAATAATATAGTTTGCAAAATTCGGCGAGTTGTCGCGGTTCCATTCGGTATTCGGCGGAAAATCGTTCTCAGGCGAGTATTTTAAAGCATCTGCCGTCAGCGAATCGGCTAACAGCCTGCCGAATTTTTCATATTCGCTCTTTTGCCTTTCGGGTTTTCGCCTTACTATGAATACTTTGTCGTTTATCCCGCCGAGATGCCAGGGCGAGTGAAAATCAAAGCCGCAGATCACATTGTGCTCATCAATGTATTTGCGCATCGCGGCGGTAGTTTCGTAGAGCGGCGTAAGGTTCGGGTCATATTCACGCGCATGGTCGTGCGGCGCGCGGAATTTTCCCTGATCGCCGTCACATACGCCGTCATAATCCATCATCGGCAGGCAGAATATCGTCGTGTCATCGAGCGGAGATACGGCAAGCGATCCCAAAAGTCCCTCAAGCACATAGCTGCCGGTTGACTCGCAGGCATGATGCCTTGCAGTAAGCACTATGTGCCGACTTCCGCTCCCGAATTTAAAATAAGGTATAGTGCGTCCTTTTCGGCTCTTGCAAAGCGTTTTAAGCTCAATGTCCGTATGTTCCGCAAATTTATAAAGTCTTTCGGGGAGATACAAAAAATCGTGTGCAAAATATAACTTATCTTCATTTGCCGCAAAGGTGTATTCAAACGAACTGCCGTCAAGACGTGTGCCGCTCCAACGCCAATTTTCGAGGTCGGTGCTTACCGCTGCGCCGTAGTAACCCACACGCAAAGGATCGTCAAATACGAATTTTATCCGACGCCCTGCCGCTCCCGTAACGCAAAATGCCCAATAAAACCAATCCTCAGTTGTGTCGCGAAGTTCATTTTTAAGATAGACCGTATCGCCGCCGAGTTTTGTTAATTCGATATTGCCGCCGCAAAAATCCTTTGATATTTTCATTTTGATCCTCCTGCCGCCTAAGCCGCAGCGCAAAAAATAAATTGGCATTTTCGTGTCGGCACGGCCGATTGATCCGGGCGTGAAACCCGAGATCACATTTCCATGCTACTGTACCTCAAAACCAAAAACTCCGAAATCCTCGGCGCCGTAGGTTTCAAGCGGTATGAATTTAACGCTTGTATACTCCCCGTGTATATCGAGCGTTACAAGACGGTTGCGATTTTCACGGATCCGAAGCGTTTCTTTACTGCCGTCGGCATTTGTAAGCACAATGTCAAAATCTTTGATGAGCGTTTCCGGCAGTTTGTATTTATTCTCGTGCAATCTGATGCAGCAAGGCATATTGTGGTAGTTGCGGTTCAGATCGCTGTCAAAAACGAGTCTGACAGCCGACAGCTCAAACGGCGTGTCGCTTTTATATTCAAGATACTCTCCGCGGTGTCCCGTCCATTTGTTTTCATCTTTGCGGTCAAAGCCGTTATGAACAAGTGCGCTGTTACATTCGAGCCGCTCTGAGAGCTTTGATACTTTGCGTCGCCGACCCGGGATAAAACAATCGTCCGCCATAAGCGTATCCTGAAGCTTTTCAACATTTATATCGTCAAACGTTCCGCCGTCATGTATCAGCTGCGCCGCGGCGGTGCCTGTCGCCTGACCGAGCAGAGCACAGGTAGCCATTACGCGCGAGGAGGAAAGTGCCGCGTGCGTAACGCTGATATTTCTGCCGGCAAACATCAGATTTTCAATATTTTCCGAGTAAAGCGCCCGAAACGGTATTCCCCACGGCGAGGGTGCCGGATGAAAAATTGTCGGATACGAAGCTTTGTGTTCTATTCCCGCCGGGAAATGATCGTCCATGCTCCAACCGCCGTATGCAACGGTGTCGTCGAAGTTACCTCCGGTTTCTACGTCGTGCTGGCATACCGTATATCTGCCGACATATCTGCGGCTTTCACGCTTCCCGGGCAAAAGACCTATCCATTCGAGTCTGTAATTGTCGGCTCCGTGGTCTCCGTGATTTTTAACGTGATCCCATACTCCGTAAGCAATTTTTAAAAGTTCCCCGCGGTACTTGTCGGTATCGTGTATACAATCCCCCTCGCCTCCAAGCTCGATCCACCAGAAATTTGAAGAAAGATCGTGCTCGCGGAAGGGTATGTCGTCATCGCTCGGATACTTGTATGCCCACTCGGGCGGCGTGAATTTTTGATAAGTGTCGGTCTCCCTTACCTGAAACAGACAGCTCATGCCCATGGTCTTGCGGTCGGCTGTTTCAGGCGCAATGTTTTCGTCAAACTCGCTTTTTGCCTCTCTGCCGTAACGGAAATGCGCACCCGTAAGCGGAGCAAGTATGCTGTCTCCCGAGCAATCGGCAAAATATTTTGCCTTTACGGTGTGCATTGTCTCACACGGCGACTGCCACGCTTTTATGCTCATAATACGCCCGTTTTCGAGCGAGGCATCAAAGCAGCTTGTATTCAGAAGCAGCAACAGATTCTCCTGCATAGCGACCTTATCGTACAGCACCGCATCCCAGAGCGGATACGAGAGTCCCGGATTTCGGTAATAATTTTCAAGTATAAGCTCCTCGATTATTCCGGTCTCGCGATTATCTTTTCCGTGCGCGCCGCAGATCCACATACGTATTTCGCTTGAAGCGTTTCCGCCGAGCACTCCGCGATCCTGCACAAGAATTGTCTTTATACCGTGCCTCGCCGCCGAGAGCGCCGCGCAGATACCCGCCATACCTCCGCCGACAACGCAAAAGTCGACATTGTGTTCTGTATATCTCATGGCTGATCCTCCGTCCGTACTTGACTTCTTTGACGTTTTGTATTATAATAATACCACGTCAAAACATAATTTTCATTCGCATTTGCGCATAAAACTTATGTAATCGTGCAAAGAGGAGCCGGTATGAACATTTTACTTGACGATATATGCGCATACCTTGATTTTTTGATCGGTAAGCTCGGATATTTTGTTACGCTTCACGGCAGTCCGATAGTGATCCCGGAACTTGCAAAATATAATTTTCATCTTAATCCGTATTGCAGATATATCAAAACCGTCTGCAATAATTGGAACATCTGTGTGGAGAAACAAAAAAAGGTCTTTGAAAAGGTCAAAGACGGCGAGTTCTTCGGGGTGTGTCATGCCGGCGTCGGTGAGTATGTTTATCCGATCGGAAGCGGCGACAGTTCGCTCGGCTTTATATCGGTAAGCGGATATGCCGGCAGAGATGAAAAGCAAGCCGTAGAAAAAGCCGTGCATTTTGCCGAAAAAAACGGCTTTGAGGTTAAAACTTTGCTTAAAATGCGTGCTGACTCGCTTTTGAGTGAGCAGCCGGAGAAAGCTGCCCTCGACGCGGTGATACATCCGCTTATTATTATGCTCGAAGGCTATTTTGAAAAGGTACCGTTTCAAACGTGCGACAGCAGAAGTCTTTATACAGATCTTTTACAGTATATAACCGAAAATCACTGCTCAGAGCTGTCGGTCAAGATGCTCGGGCAGAAATTCAATTACAGCGTATCGACCATCAGTCATCTTTTCAAGAAGAATTCGGGAATGAGCATTAACCAATATATCGAAAAGCTTCGGCTTGATGAAGCAAAATGGCTGCTTAAACATTCGGAGCTTTCGATCACCGAGATCTCCGACAGCCTCGGTTTCTGCAATCCCGCATACTTTTCATATGTTTTTAAAAAAAACTTCGGCGTGTCTCCGCGGAACTATTGAGTTCCGACGACACGCCGATTTTTATTTGGTATAAAGCTCGCGAAGTTGGGAGGGCGTACAGCCGAAATACTTTTTTATCACCCTTGAAAAATATTTTGAGTCTGAAAAACCGCTTTCCGCAGCGGCGCGTTCGACCGATACCGAGCGGTGCGTCAACAGCTGTTTGGCTTTCTCGCATCTGCGTTCGGTAATGTATTCGATAGGCGATTTGCTGTAGATCTTTTGGAATTGCCGTCTGAAAGCGGTCTCACAAATGCCGGCGTCGGTGCATATTTCGGATATTTTGAGCTCGGGATCGGCGTATGAGTGATCAATACAATGTACCGCTGTTTCAAACGCTCCCGAAACCTTGCCCGAGCGGCTGGAGTAACCGTCGAGCACGGCAAGCAGTTGATAGAACAAGCCGAGGGTAAGAAGCTCGTATCCCACGCGCTTTTCCGAATATGCCGCGTATGCATTTTCAAACAGCGAACGTATCGCAAAGTCGCCCTCAAATTCAAACACCGCCGCCCCGCGCGGCAGTTCTCCTCTTACATGAAAGCAGATTATTTCGGTCTTTGTATAGTCGGCGGAATATCCCGTGCCTGCGGGCATATACAATACGCTGTGCGGCGGCACATTCAGATTTGCGGAATCGGTCTTGATTGTCCCGTTGCCCGATATACGGTATGCAAAAGCCGCAAAGCGGCGCGGTTTAACGCACACCTTGGAAGCCTCCCAATTCATTTTGCCCATAATAGGATTTCCGATATTTGATATGTTTTGTGTGAACATTCGGACGCTCCTTGATTATTTTTCACCGCATATTTAAATTGCGCGGCTCAAAACGATATGCGCCGCCGCTTTTATATGCAAATTATAACACATAACTTTTATCGAGTCAACTCTGCCGAAAAATCCACTTTGTGTTGTTTTTTCAGTTTACTGCACGTTTGGCATATGCTATAATTCATACAAACAACTGTGAAAGGACAGGCGAAGATCATGGGAAATTTTGTTTTTTCAAATACTGTATCAGTAAAGTCTGACCGTGCGCTTGACAATCGTGCGATAATTGCACTTTGGAACGGCTCGACGCGTACTTCCTGCAAGCTTGAGTTTGAGTATACAGACAATTTTACGCTCTGCCTCGGAAACGTCAGAGAGCTGACCTTACCGACTCTGACTGACGGAAAAGAATTTGCTGTGACGGTAAACGATAAGGGTGCCGCAGTAAATGCCGCTGACTATTCTGCACTTGCAAGAGCATTTCTCACGCTTATCATGCAGATCGAACCGCTTGAGGACGGTCGCTTTATGATAAAGGAAGGTGCCTATTCCGATAGCTATTGCACACACAAACGAATGATCCACCTTTGTGTGTTTCCGGAAACGCCGCTTTTGCAACTTAAACGGCTTGTGCGGCTTGTGGCGGTAATGCAGTACACGCACGTTGTAATCGAATTCTGGGGAATGTTGAAATATGACTGTCAGCCCATGCTTGCATGGGAAAATGCATATGAAAAAAATGAGGTCGCGCCGATAATCGAAGAAGCGCGTATGCTCGGGTGCGAGCCGATACCTATGTTCAATATGCTCGGTCATGCCGCAGGCTGCCGTATGTGTACCGGTAAGCACGTGGCACTCGACCGTGAACCGTCGCTGTTTTATCTGTTCACTCCTGACGGTTGGGCGTGGAATCCAGACTCTGAAGCGGCAGTGAAGCTGCTTGCAAATGTACGCCGAGAGCTTTATGAGTTGTTCGGAGAGGGTGAATACATACATATCGGCTGTGACGAATGTTGGCAGCGCTCAAGCGAATATTTCGATAAGCTGCCGAAGTATTTTAAAGAACTCACCACTGCCGTTATAAACGAGGGCAGGCGTCCGATAATGTGGGGAGATATGCTGTTATATCACGGGATCTCAAACGATCGGAAATATTGCTGTAATGCCGAAAACGCGCAAATGTCCGAAAAATTCATGGCTTCGCTTGCCGAAGGTACGGTCATTGTCGATTGGCAGTATGATATGGCAAAAGCACCGCTTGAGACCTCGCTGTACCTGAAGTCACACGGCTTCGAGGTGCTCGGCGGTCCGTGGTACAGCAGAGCTTGCGGAAAAGCGCATATAGATACGCTTAAAAGCGGCGGAACCGACGGACTTATGTTAACAACATGGCATACGTTGACCTCTCATATGATAAGCATACCTTTGTTTGCCAAAGACTTCGGAGCAAAGCTCCCTTATTGGTTTGACGGCACAAGAGAAGAGACGGCAACAGCGGCAATACTCAGAAGATTGTTGCCCGACGAAAAGCTCGGCTACGCCGAATACGGCTGGCAGGAAAGGCAGATCGGGCTTCCGGAATGGTAACTGTAATTTTGTATGCGTTGAGCGTGCTTGCCTCTACCATGCAGTCGGCACTCGGAAAATCGCTTGGAGCAGGGGATGACAAAAACACGTTTAACCTGGCGAAAATGCTTGCCGCCGCCGTGATTTTTACGTTTGCCATTTTAATCTGGGCGTTCACAAAACCGCAGTATACCCAGTTCCAGCAGTGCAGTTCGACCGCGGAAGCTTCCAAGGTCATAGAAATACTTGACAGCAACAGTATTGAATACAAGACCTCTACGGACGGTCTTCGGATACAGGTAAAGAACAGCCAGTTGTCCGCAGCCAACTTGGCACTTGGCGCTGCAGGCTATATTCCGGATGACTATACGCTGGACGAGGCGCTTTCCGGCGGCTTTTCTTCCACACAGTCCGATACCCAGAAGCGGTATGCCAACTATCTGGAGAAGCAGCTCGTAAAGGATATCTGCAACATAGAGTCCGTAAACAGCGCTACGGTAAAACTGAATATACCGGACAATACCGGTACCCTGATTGCAACCGACCAGGAGTCTTCCGCGTGGATTCAGCTTTCTTTAAAGGACAAATTCACGCAGGATCAGGCGCTTACGGTTGCCAAGGCAGTTGCTACGGCGCTGGGCAATACGTCCACGGCAAACATTACCATCACGGATACCAATGCCAACCTTTTGTTCTCCGGTGAAGAGGATTACTCCACCGCGGGAGTGGCAGGCAACATGCTGGAGCTCCGTTCCCAGGCAGAGAGCCTGGTGGGTTCCGAAGTTAAGAAGGTCATGGTAGGCTCCAGACAGTTTGATATGGTGGAAGTTGCATGCAGACTGGATATTGATTTTTCGGAATACGAGAAAACGGTGCATGAATACTATGCCAACAGCGGCAGGGACGAGGGTATGCTTTCCCACAGGGAAACCACGGAAGACACCAATACCTCCGGCAGCGGCGGCATTCCCGGCACCGATTCTAACAATGAAGTTACATACCAGTACCAGACCGGCACGGATACGGAAAGCTCCTCTACTTCCAAATTGGAGGATTTCCTGCCGAATGAAAGCCTGAGTGTGCAGAACCTTCCGGCAGGCGTTATCAATTACAGCAATTCCAGCCTTTCCCTGACGGCGATTTCCTATCGCGTCATCAAGGAAGAGGATGCCAAGAACCAGGGGCTTCTGGACGGCATCACCTGGGATCAGTACAAAGCAGCCAATGATGCATATACCAAAATAGATGTTGACCAGGATTTTTACAGTCTGGTTTCCACGGCTACCGGCATTCCGGCGGATGCCATTACCATTATGGCTTATGAGGTTCCCCAGTTTATTGACAAAGAGGGAGCGTCCGAGGAGCAGATAAGCATTGCAGTATCCGTTATTCTGGTATTGCTTATTCTGGCAATTTTAGCATTTGTTATCATCCACAGCATGATGGCGGGTAAGGAAGTACAGAAGGAAGAAGAGCTTTCCGTAGAGTCCTTACTGCAGTCCACACCGGATGAAACCGTAGAAGATATTGAACTGGAATCCAAGTCGGAAACCAGAAAGATGATAGAAAAATTTGTGGATGAAAATCCGGAGGCCGCTGCGAACTTACTGCGCAACTGGCTGAACGAAGATTGGGGGTAAACTATGCCAAAGAACGGCGATGATAAAATGAGCGGACTTCAGAAAGCGGCCGTACTCCTGATTACTTTGGGACCGGAGCGTTCCGCCGGCATTTTTAAACACCTGAAAGAAGAAGAAATCGAAGACCTGACCCTGGAGATTGCCAACACCAGAAGTGTAACGCCCCGGGCAAAGGAAGATGTAATCAATGAATTTTACGAGCTCTGTCTGGCGCAGCAGTATATTGCCGAAGGTGGTATTTCCTATGCCAAGGAGCTTTTGGAGCATGCGCTCGGAAACGAAAAGGCAGTGGAGATTATCGGCAAGCTGACATCCTCCTTGCAGGTTAAGCCCTTTGAATTTATCCGGAAAACCGATGCGGCCCAACTGCTTAACTTTATCCAGGACGAGCATCCTCAGACGATTGCCCTTATTTTGTCCTATCTGCCGGCAGCGCAGGCGGCATCCATTATTTCCGCCCTTCCTCCCGACAGACAGGCGGACGTTACCAAACGTATTGCCGTTATGGACAGAACGAGCCCGGATGTTATCAAGGACGTGGAAAAAGTACTGGAAACCAAGCTGGCTTCTTTGGTAACACAGGATTACACCATTATCGGCGGTGTGGCTGCGGTAGTAGATATCTTAAACACCGTGGACAGAGGTACCGAGAAACACATCATGGAATCTCTCGAAATCGAAGAGCCGGAACTGGCAGACGAAATCCGCAAGAAGATGTTTGTATTCGAGGATATCTTACTTCTGGACGACCGTGCCATCCAGCGTGTGCTGCGTGATGTGGACAACAATGACCTTGCCATTGCCCTTAAGAGTGCCAATGAGCAGGTACAGACCGCTATATTCAACAATATGTCCAAACGTCTTGCCGTTATGATAAAGGAAGATATGGAATTCATGGGTCCTGTCCGTATGAAGGATGTGGAGGAAGCGCAGCAGAAGATTGTAAATATTATCCGAAAACTGGAGGATGCCGGTGAGATCGTAATTTCCCGTGGTGGAGGTGACGAGATCGTTGTCTAATATTTTTAAATCCGGGATACCGGGCGTGCGTACGGTATCACAGGAGCCGTTTGTGATTGATGCAAACAGCCGTGTGATTGAACCACCAAAACCGCGTGTGATTCGTCCGAAGAATGATGCATCGGATAATTCTGCGGAGGCAGGAGACGCCTTCGAGGCGGGTATTACAGAGACGGCTGCGACGATCAATCTCCAAGAACACAAAGAGCTTTTGGATGATGCGATGGAGAAGGCAAAACTTGTGCAGGATGATGCGCGCGAGCGGGCACAGAAGATTTTGGAGGATGCCAATGCAGATGCAGAGGCAATCCGCAAATCTGCACAGGAAGAGGGCTTTGCAAAAGGACTTGAAGACGGCAATATGGAAGCAATGCGCCGGGCGGATGAGTATCTGGAGAAGATCAGCCGGGAACGTGATCAGGCACTTGCACAGGCACGGGAAGAAATGATGGAGAATATCGCAGATACCGAGGCACAGATCGTGGATGTCGCATGTAAGCTGATCCAGAAGCTGACAGGTATACTGGTCGATGATTATAAGCCGGTGATGATTTACATGATCAATCAGGTATTAAATGAGGATGAGGACTCCAGAAAGTTTGTCATCCGGGTATCAGAAGAAAATTATACATATATTGCAGATAATGCGGATCGATTGTCCGGAGCTGCGAATCCGGGAATAACCATAGAGATATTCAGTGATACAAAACTACAAAAGGGGCAATGTCAGATCGAGAGTGACACGGGGATCGTGGATCTGTCTATGGACGTGCAGGTACGGAATCTGATTACCGCTATCAAATTATTATCCACGCAATAAAGACAGGATCGCAGATAGGAATATCTGCGATTCTCTCTATATAGCCATAAATGGAGCAATGAAATGTTGAAGAAATTTGACCGAACAAAATATGATGCGCTGCTGTATCGCGATTTCAGTGTGCATTATGGAAAAGTAAATAAGGTTGTCGGACTGACGGTAGAATCGGTAGGCCCGCCGGCAAAGCTGAATGATCTGTGTGAGATTATCTCGAAGGATGGTCTGACAAAGGTTATGGCTGAGGTCGTTGGATTCCGCGAGAACAAGGTATTGCTGATGCCGTATGATTCGGTCGATGGAATCGGACTGGGGGCAACGGTTCGGAATACGGAAGGTGTCCTGCAGGTTCCGGTTGGCGAGGAACTGCTTGGAAAGGTGTTAGATGGCATAGGACGTCCGATGGATGGCAGTACGCTTACAACGTCGAAAACGTACCCGATTGATGCGCCGCCACCAGATCCGCTCAAGCGAAAGCTGATTGATGAGGTGCTGCCGCTTGGAGTAAAAGCGGTGGATGGACTTTTGACGATCGGAAAAGGACAGCGTATTGGCATTTTCGCCGGTAGTGGTGTTGGAAAAAGTACACTGCTCGGTATGTTTGCCAGAAATACAAAAGCGGACATCAACGTGATTGCACTGATCGGCGAGCGTGGCCGTGAGGTTGGTGAGTTTATCGAGCGGGATCTGGGAGCAGAAGGCCTGAAGCGTTCTGTGCTTGTGATTGCAACTTCGGATAAACCAGCGCTGATTCGTAACAAAGCGGCGAAGACAGCAACTGCGATTGCAGAATATTTCCGGGATCAGGGCAAGGATGTCCTTTTGATGATGGATTCCCTGACCCGTTTTTCAATGGCACAGCGGGAGATCGGACTGGCATCCGGGGAACCGCCGGTTACAAGAGGATATCCGCCATCGGTATATGCGGAGCTTCCAAAGGTATTAGAGCGAGCGGGCAATACGCAGCAGGGTTCGATCACCGGACTTTATACAGTACTTGTGGATGGCGATGATTTCAACGAGCCGATCACGGATACGGCACGTGGTATTTTGGATGGGCATATTGTGCTGTCAAGAAATCTGGCACATAAGAATCATTACCCGGCAATTGATATTATGGCGAGTATCTCGCGATGCATGAGTGCGATAGCATCGAAAGAGCATAAGCAGGCGGCAGGCAAATTGAAAAATGTACTTGCAACCTACAATGACGCGGAGGATCTGATCAATATTGGCGCCTATAAATCTGGCTCCAACCCAGAGATCGACTATGCGATCACGAAGATCAATCAGGTTAATGAATATCTGATGCAGGATGTGGACAGCAAGTTTTTGCTGGAAGATGAACTGCAGCAGTTGTATGCTATTTTTGAATAAGACAGGATGAGAAATGTATGGCGAAGTTTATCTATCGGATGCAGAACATTTTGAATATCAAATATAAGCTGGAAGAATCAGCCAAACAGGAATATGCCGAGGCAAGGCAGGCACTTGCGGCAGAGGAACGGAAGCTTGATGCATTAAAGGAACGCAGACAGGGATATTATGAAGCATACCAGGCGTCCATACAGGGAAAACTGGATTTCCTTGAGATTGAAGAAAATGCAAACAGCATGGATATTTTAGATATGATGATCGAGGAGCAGAATGCGGTGATTCGTCAGAAAAGTAAAGAACTGGAGCTTGCCAGACAGAAAATGGCGCGGGAGATGCAGGAACGGAAGATGCATGAAAAACTCAAGGAAAAGAAGTTCGATGAATTTAAGCAGGAGCTGAATGCGACCGAGAAGCGGGAGACCGATGAGGTGGCGGGTTATCAGTTTACAAGCGCAAAGAAAGAGGTGGAAGGCAATGGCAAAAAATAAGAGAGAAAAAGGAGAAAACTCCGGCAGCAATAAAGGTGTTGGTATCCTGATCGGCGTTTTGATCGTAATTACATGGCTGAGTGTGATGTGTCTGCTCATAAAATGTGATGTAGGTGGATTTGGAAGCCGTGTGCTCCGTCCGGTATTTAAGGATGTTCCGGTGATCAATAAAATATTGCCGGATGCTTCGGATGAGGAAGCTGCGATTGAGAGTGATTATCCATATACGAATTTGGAGGATGCCTTAAAACATATAGAAGAACAGGATGCATCGATTGGAAGCAAGGATGCGGAAATCTCCGAACTGAACGATAAAGTGACGGAATTACAGGCAGAAGTCGACCGCCTGACGACCATTGCCAAGGATCAAAGTGATTTTGAAGATGAAAAAAAGAAATTTTATGACGAAATAGTCTATGGAGATTCGGCTCCAGATACCGATACATATAAAGAGTGGTACAATGAGATTGATTCGGAATCCGCCGCTGAGATTTATCAACGGGTATTGGAACAGGATCAGGCAGATGACAGTATCAAGAAAATGGCACAGTCATACCAGGAAATGAATGCATCGGAAGCAGCAAAGATTTTGGAGACGATGGGCAATGATCTCGATACAGTTGCACTGATTATGAACAATATGGATGCGCAGTCAAGAGGAAAGGTACTCGCAGCGATGGATCCGGATTTCGCGGCTGCGGTAACAAAAAAACTTTTGCCATAGAGCCATTGTATAACTCCAATTAAGAAAAAGGAGGGACGCAAATGATTGTAGGAATTCAATCAGGTGGAATCGGGAAAGTCGATATGAGCCAGACGGGCGGAGCCGCAGACAAAACAAAGTCGAAGGACAAAGCTTCTGGAATATTTGCAGATTTGATGAATCTGGCAGCAACCAATCCGAATATCGCCGAGCAGACAGCAAATTTGGCAACGACGAAAAACGATTTGGATGCAGTAAAACAGGCAGACACATCGGTTTCTGGCGAGAAAAAGCAGACAGAGCTGGAGAAGTATACAAGATCAGATGCAAAGACTGAAACAACGCGTACCGGTGCAGAAAAAACAAAACAAAATGAAACTCCACAGGAAGCGGAAAGTGATGAGTTAAAAGCAGAGTTACTGTCGAATAAGCTGAAAAAGCTTCTGAATGTGGACGATGAGACACTGCAGAATCTCTTGCAGACAGCGGGACTTACGATGCAGGATCTGCTTGAACCGGCTGTGATGAAGGATTTTATCCTGCAGATCAATGATGCAACATCTGTGGATCTGCTGATCGACGAATCCCTGAATAATCTCATGCAGCAGGCAATGCAGCTTCTGGATGAAGTACTTCAGGTAACCGATGACACAGCACTTGCTGGGGAATTGCCGGTCGATGAATTGCTTTCAGAGGAGCCGGTACCTGCACAGACAGAGAAGCAGGAAACAGCTGTAGACGCGGAAAAGACACAGACAGTGGAAGCAAAAGCAGAGACGGTTGCACAGACAACACCGGAGGAGAATGTTACCCGGATGGATGGCAAAAGTGCTGAAAACCAGACTGCTGACACAGAGGTACAGGTGACTGTGCAGACAGAGAATGCCGGAGATTCGGATGCTTCTGCAGATCTGACGAAACAGAATGCGGAGGGTGTGATTTCCAATCTGAATCAGGCAATGGCGCAGGTGGCAGGCGAAGAGACTGTGGCAACGCCGTTTGATACATCTGTAACACAGACCGACATTGTACGCCAGGTAGTAGATGAAATCAAATTAAATTTATCGAAGGATGTCACATCGATGACCTTGCAGCTGAATCCGGAGCAGCTTGGAAAGGTACAGATTCATGTATCCACAAAAAATGGCGTGATGCAGGCACAGATCATCGCTGAAACAGAGGCAGCAAAAGCAGCTGTGGAGTCGGGACTCGCAGCACTGAAAGAAGCCTTTGAAAATCAGGATCTGAAGGTGGATGCCATTGAGGTAATGGTTGGAACGCAGGATTATTTTAAAGAGGAAAGCGGTGCCGAAACACAGATGGAACAAAAAGACCAAAAGTCAGGAAAATCGACAGGCGCGGTTAACTTCAAAGGCAATTCGGACGATGATATAAATGAGGATGCGTCTTTGGAGACAGAGATGATGAAAGCTCAGGGAAATCAAGTAAATTATATGGCATAACAAGACCTGGGAAAGGAGGCAGAACATGGCAGTTGATTCAGCAGTCAGCAGTATTGCAAACAGTTCAAACAGTTATTCCGCAACATCCAAGGGAAAGACGTCTGGAAGTGATCTGGATAAGGAAACGTTTCTGAATCTGCTTGTAACACAGATGCAGTATCAGGATCCATTAAATCCAAGTGACAACACAGAGTATATGTCACAGCTTGCACAGTATTCGGCACTGGAGGCACAGCTCAACATCAGTGACACGCTTGAAAAGGGAAACAACCTGAATCTGGTCGGCAAATATGTAATCATGAATACGACCGATGCTTCTGGTAAACAAGCGATGATCAGTGGACTGGTTGAGTACGCGACAGTAAAGGATGGCGATGTGTATTTATCAGTCAACAACACATATTATCCGGCAGAAGATCTGGATTCTGTGATCGATTATGATTATTATTTGTATCTGGTACAGCATGCAAACAGTGATGGAACAATCAACAAGGATAATAATCCGGGTGACAGCACGAATGGTACAGACAATAATTCAGACAAAACAGACACCGCAGACAAGACAGAAAAAGCTTAAAGAATGACAGTCTTATGCAGAACAAGGAGGGAATGCATATGCGATCTTTCGATGTCGATTTCCTTTCCATGGGACAGGCTGCAAATCTGTATTTCCAGAATGTGAAGCCGGAAAAAACGACGGAACAAAACAAAGAAGCTGTCAGCTTTCAGGATGTATTAAATGCGAAAGTCGAACAGGAAGTGAAATTTTCCAAGCATGCAATGGGGCGGCTGGAAAACCGGAATATTGAGTTGTCTGAGGATCAGCTCGAACGTCTGAATCAGGGCGTTGGACAGGCACGGACGAAACAGATTCAGGAATCACTTGTGATGATGGATAATCTGGCATTTATCGTAAATGTCAAGAATAATACCGTAGTCACTGCGATGGAGCAGGGAGAAAGCGGACAGGTGTTTACCAATATTGACGGAGCCGTCATTGTATAAGAAAAAAGCCGGACCGATAAGGAGGCTTTCGGTTTTCCGAATGACAGAGGAAAACTTAAAACAAGATTATGGAGGTCAAAAATTATGATGAGATCACTTTATTCTGGTGTTGCCGGACTTAAGACACATCAGACAAAAATGGACGTTATCGGTAATAATATCGCGAACGTCAATACAACAGGATTCAAATCTTCATCGGTGTTATTCAGCGATGTTTTATATCAGACAAGTGCCAATGCGACTGGTGCGACCGCTACAACAGGTGGTACAAATGCATCTCAGATTGGTCTTGGCGCCAAGACATCATCCATTCAGACATCAATCACACAGAATGGTAGTGCCCAGACAACAAATAATACATACGACATGATGCTTTCCGGTTCTGCATTTTTTGTAGTCAGCCGTGGAGGCACAAATTATTTCACAAAGGTTGGCTCTTTTGGTGTAGATGGCAGTGGGTGCCTTGTAAACGGAAGTGGATACCAGGTTATGGGATGGCAGGTGGATCCGGATAATCCAAACCAGATCAAGAAAGATACTGTATCAGCACTGTATCCGGAGTCAGAGGCAAATAAGGTATCCTCTCCACAGATGACGACTGACGCGCATCTGACAGGAAATATTGATATGACAGATCCGGAGCTCACATCTGTGGACGGACGTGCGATTTCTGTATCCATCTATGATGCGCTTGGATACAATTATACGGTAAAATTTAAGCTGACACAGGATCAGAATCAGGCAGATAAGTCTCTGTATAATTTGGAAATAGTATCTATAAAGGATTCAAATAATATTGAAATTACGGGGAATGATGATCCAACAACTACCACTGTGGAAGGTGGCTATACAGCTACAATTGGCGGAGCAAATTCTATTCAGGTAAAGTTTGACGCGGATACCGGTAACTTTGAATATGTCGGAGCTGCAGGACAGAAAAATGCGAAGCTTGAGATAAAACCGAATAATCCGAATGAGAAAGGTGATGTATTCCAGTCCGTGATCAATGGAGAGGCTGTGGATGGAATCAACGTTGATTTTTCGTATCTGACAAGATTTGAGTCAAATGGAAAGTCTACGGTAAAGGCGGTGCGCGGTGCTGCAGATTCTACCGGTGGCGGACGTTCAATGGGAAAACTGAATGATGTCAGCATTGATGAGACGGGCAAGTTGTATGGAGTTTACACAAATGGCGAAACAAAGCTGCTTGGACAGATATCTGTAGCGACTTTTGCAAACCCAATGGCACTTGAAGCACTTGGTAACAGTGTGTACACAACGACACAGAACTCCGGTTATTTCGATGGTATCGGAACATCTGTAGACGAGGACGGTGGTAAGATTTCACAGGGCGTTTTGGAGATGTCAAACGTTGATCTTTCTGCTGAGTTCACCGATATGATTACAACACAGAGAGGATTCCAGGCGAATTCACGTATTATTACAACCTCAGATTCCATGTTGGAAGAGCTTGTAAATCTGAAACGATAATCAGTGAATAAAAGGGCGGGTATTTTCTACTTTTTTTGATGTGAAAAAGTGGAAAATGCCTGCCTTATTTTGTAGACATAAAAATCGAACTGTGCTATAATTAGCCTAATTGTAATGTCGGAAAATGTGTAATCTTTCAGGGAGTACAGAGATATGATTGAAGTAACCAGATTAAAAGGGAAAAAGATGATGATCAATGCCGAACTGATAGAGACAGTGGAGGAGACACCGGATACTGTGATTACGCTGACAAACGGCAAAAAATTCGTCGTGAGTGAGTCTGCTGCGGAGGTGACCTCACTTGTGATTGACTATAAGAGAAAAATATTTGCTTTATTTTTAGACAGTGGGAATAAGGCAGAGAATGTATAGGGGTTTAAGTCATGGATTTTACATCAATCATAGGAATGGTACTTGCATTTGGACTCATGATTTACGGTATGGTAAATGGACATGATTTCAGTGTAATCGTAGATAATTTTGTTGATATGCCATCTGTGTATATTGTATTTGGTGGTGTAATTGGTTGTGCATTCGCCGGAAATTCTTTAAAAGGATTTTTGTCCGGATTGAAATCAATCAGATTAATCTTCAAAAATCCAAAATCTGATGAAGCGGGCACAATCAAATCTATTATAGAGCTTTCCAACCTTGCAAGACGGGAAGGTCTGCTTGCATTGGAGGAATCAGCCAATAATCTCGATGATGAATTTATGAAAAAAGGAATTATGCTGATCGTCGATGGTACAGATCCGGAGCTTGTTCGAAGCATTCTGGAGGCAGAGCTTGTCAACGTTGATTCCCGCCATCAGAGCAATATATCGTTTTGGAAGAACATTGCAACTGCGGGTCCTGCATGGGGGATGATCGGTACGCTGCTTGGATTGATCAACATGTTGAAGAATTTGTCGGATCCGGATTCTATCGGACCGAACATGTCCGTTGCACTTGTTACGACATTGTATGGATCCATTATCGCCAACTGGCTGTGTGCACCGATTGTTGCAAAGCTGTCTTTGCAGAATGAGACAGAAATCAAATTAAAAGAGGTCATGATCGAGGGTATCCTGTCAATTCAGGCAGGTGAGAATCCGCGTGTCATAGAAGAAAAATTAAAGTCCTTCCTTGCACCGAAGGAGCGTCAGGAGTTCGCAGAAGAAGGCGGTGGTCGTTAATGGCAAAAAGAAGGCAACAACCGCCAGACGAAGGTTCTCCGGCGTGGATGTCCACATTCAGTGACCTGATGAACTTGCTGCTTTGCTTCTTTGTATTGCTTTTTGCGAGTTCTACAATGGACGAGGGGAAGATTCAGAAGATTGCAGCATCCTTTGATAATCTGTCATTCAGTGTGATTAGTGAAGGAAGCGTATCGCTTTTGACTGGAGAAATGTTATCCGGTGGTATGACACAGCTTGCGGATACCGACAGCGTGTTGTCGGAGGCGGGAAAAAACATCGATGGAAATACAGGAGACAAGTCAAGCAGTGCATCTCCGACGGATGCAGAACATTTGTCTGATAACGATCTGCAGGCGGAGGTAGAACGCCGGGGCGAGGAACAGTCGGAAGAAATGTATGAGGAAGTCATGCAGATGGCGGAGACTTATGCGATTGACGATCAGATTATCCTTGATTTTAATGATCAGTATGTGGAGCTGGATCTGAATGGCTCAATCCTGTTTGATTCTGGCGACGCAGAAATCAAAGAGAATTCCAAGCTGTTTTTGCAGAAGATTGCACAGATCCTTGTCAAGTATAAATACAATGTGATCGAGATTGAAGGACACACGGACAATGTTCCAATCTCGAATTCAAAGTATAAAGATAACCGCTCGCTTTCCGCAGAACGTGCAAGAAGCGTATATGAATACATCGTGTCGCAGGAACATTTCATAGACAGCAACATCAAGATTGCCGGCTATGGAGACAGCCGTCCGGTTGCGTCGAATGAGACAGAAGAGGGAAGAGCAAAGAATCGTAGAGTTGCAATCAAGATCTATAACAAGCAGAATTCAAATAATTAAGGAGTCGGAAACATGAAGAAAAATCTTATAACCGTTGTTATATTAGCTATTAGTATTATAAACCTTGTGTTTAATATTTTGCTTGTGTTTGTGTTTATGCCTTCTACATCGAAGACGAACAAACTGATCACCGATATTGCAGAGGTGCTTGATATTGAGATCGCATCACAGACAAAGGAAGACAGTACATTTGATGTCAGTAATCTGGCACATTATCAGTTGGAACAGGGCAATCCGATTAACCTGAAAAACGATGGCACCGGCGATTTACATGTTGTGCAGTATGGACTGACAATCAACATGGACAAGACAGCCAGTGATTACTCCAAGGTATCTGCCAACATCGAAGCATCGACTGCGATGATCTATGATATGGCGAGAAACATTATTGGAAGCTATACATATACCGAAGTGATTGACGGAGAGAAAACCACGAACAAGATTAAAGATGAATTGTTGAAGCAGCTCAGGGAAACCTTCAATACCGAATGCATTTATTCCGTAAGCTTTTACAATTGGGTTGCACAGTAGATTATTGCCAGCAGGAGGTGAGAAAACGTGGCTGACGTACTCTCACAAAACGAAATAGATGCGCTCTTGAAGCAATTATCCACTGGAGAGCTTGATGCGGACGATTTTACAGAAACAAAAAGTGTAAAAGTCAAAGAGTACGATTTTTCAAGACCCGCCAAGTTTTCAAAAGAGCATCTTCGTACATTAGAGATTATATTTGAACATTACGGAAGATTGTTGAGCAGTAATCTTCCGGCGTACCTGCGTAAGAATGTGCAGGTTGAGGTGATGAACTCAGAGGCGGTTACTTATTCAGAGTTCTCGAACGCCCTATCCAATCCGGTGCTGCTTGGCGTTGTTAATATGCCCCCGCTAACGGGAAACATTATTATTGAGATTGCAACGAATCTTGGATATGCAATCATTGACCGTTTACTTGGTGGAGCTGGAGAACCGCTGGAAAAGAAAAGAGAATTTTCCGAAATTGAGCTCTCACTATTGGAGAAAATCTATACCGTATTAATTGATTTATTGCGGGAACCATGGGCAAATGTTGTTGAGATACATCCATACTTGGAACGAATCGAGACAAATCCACAGTTTGCACAGATCATTTCACCAACAGAGATGATAGCAATCGTCACAGTCAACATCAACATTGGTGGAGTGGAAGGACTGATGAATATTTGTCTCCCATATCTGGCGTTGGAAAATGTGATGGACAAGCTGAATACCAAATACTGGTTTTCAACGATGCAGGATCGTGACGAGACGAGTTATGCTGATGTTATCGAGACTGCAATTAACCGGGCACTGATTCCGGTATCCGCGGAGCTTGGAAAAAGTTCACTCACCGTTATGGATTTCATTAACCTGCAGGTGGGAGATGTGATCAAGCTGAATCGAAAGATCGAAGATGAGCTTGATATATATGTAGGCAATATAGTAAAATTTAAAGCACTGCCTGGATCGTTTAATGATGATTATGCAGTGAAAGTAACTGAAATTATAAGAGAGGAGGAATAACAGAACATGGACGGAATGTTATCTCAGGAAGAGATTAACGCATTGCTTGGGAATATGAATACAGGTTCTTCCTCTACCCAGACAAGTGATGATGCCATACTTTCCGATGAGGAAAAGGATGCGATCGGAGAAATCTCCAATATTTGTATGGGTACGGCGGCTACAACGTTGTACTCACTGGTAAACCAGAAGGTTGTGATCACAACACCCGTTGTTGAGATTACGAACTGGGATAAGCTTACAGCAGAGTACGCAAAACCTTGTGTATTTATCAATATCCTGTACAAAGAGGGCATTGATGGAAATAATGTACTGATTTTAAAAGAAGATGATGTGAAGGTCATCACAGATCTGATGATGGGGGGCGATGGATTAAATCCCGCGCCGGAGTTGACAGAACTGCATTTCTCGGCAATCTGTGAGGCAATGAACCAGATGATGGGAAGTTCTGCAACTTCATTATCTTCGATGCTGAATTGTAAAATTGATATCAGTCCACCAGAGGCAGAACTGGTGGATATGGCTGGCAATATCGATGCTGCGAAAGCCAGTGACTTTTTAGATAAGGATTTTGTGCGTGTCACATTCCGAATGACGATCGGAGATCTTGTGGACAGCACGATTATGCAGTTATACCCGATTCAGTTTGCAAAAGATCTTTATAAGAAATTTAGTGGAGAATCGGAAGAAAAGGAGGAAACACCACCACCGGCTCCACAACCGGAACCAAAGCCACAACCGGTTCCGCAACCGCAGCCACAGCCACAACCTGCGACGGGAATGTCGATGGGGCAGCCGATGATGGGACAATCTATGATGCCACAGATGATGCAGCCGGATGTCAATGTACAGAATGTACAGTTCCAGGCATTTAACCCGGTTATGAATCCTGCATTGCAGCAGGAAAATATAGATTTGATTATGGATGTTCCTTTGGAAGTATCGGTCGTTTTGGGACGGACGAGAAAATCCATCAAGGAGATTTTGGAGTTCGCACCGGGTACGATTATTGAACTGGATAAACTTGCTGGTGAACCGATCGATGTGATGGTAAACCAGAAGCTGGTTGCAAAGGGAGAAGTTGTTGTAATCGAAGAAAGTTTTGGTATTAGAATTACTGAAATAATAAAAGAAAAAAACTAAGTTTTAAGGAGTAATGATATGGCAAAGAGTATACTTATTTGTGA
>DHJP01000019.1:1085-2806 GCA_002404395.1 Clostridiales bacterium UBA4717 | reverse complement strand
AAGTGCTTTTGTATAAGTTTTTTCGTATTTTTGGTATTTTAGTAACATTTTATACAAATTCACTACTTTCTTGAGCATTTTTCGGCATCGATTGCAAGCGTAAGCATCAGCGCGCATAAAGCATCACGCGGATCAGCTACATCAATTACATATGTATCCGTAAATCTGAACAGCTGCTTTGATATAGTCGCCGCGCACGTTCCGTCGGAAGCGGCTATACGATAATCCCATTCAAATATATCGCCTTCAACATGCCAGCCGTTGCAATCGATATTGTACCGCGGGCTAAAGAAGCTGAATTCTTTGCTCACACATCCGATATATACATTTCCGAGATATAGCTCAAACTTCGGAAGGAACGTAAATACTCTTTCTTTGACGGTGCCGACTTCCGCACCTCCTGCGTCAAAGATCTTCAGACAGTGTCCCCACGAAAGCTGTCCCTTTACAACATATACGCTGTTACCGCTTTCATCATATATATCATAGCTGTCAAACCAAGAAAACATTCGCTGTTTGAAAATCAATCTCATACACATTCCCTCCGATTTTCATATAACAAATCCGCCGCTGACATTCAACACCTCCCCAGTGATGAACGCCGCATAATCGGAAGCTAAAAACAGCGCCGCTTCGGCAATATCCGCCGTGTTTCCGATCCTGCCGAGCGGGGTCTCGTCACACAACGCCTGCATATCCGCGCTGCTGTATCCCGCATTCATATCAGTGTCGATCACTCCCGGTGCAATACAGTTGACTCGGATTCCGGAAGGTCCCAACTCGTGAGCCAGCGCTTTGGTCATACCTATAAGTCCCGCCTTTGCCGCCGAATACGGAACCTCACACGATGCACCGGTCAATCCCCACATCGATGAAATGTTTATTATGCACCCGCTTTTCGCTTTGAGCATAGACGGAAACACCGCCTGCGATGCGTAAAATGCACCTCCGAGGTTTGTATCTATCGTGTTCCTCCAACGCGTTTCATCAAAATCACAGAACAGTCCGCTGTCGGATATGCCGGCATTATTTATCAACACATCAGTATTGCCGTTGACCGCTTCTATCGCTTCTACCGCTTCAAACACCTGTGAACGCGAAGAAACGTCGGCTTTTATTGCAAGTGCAGAACATTCGTGCGCAAGACCAACCGCCGCTTCATCGCTGTTTTTATACAAAAAGCCGACCTTATATCCCGCCGCCGCAAAGCGTCTCACACACTCAGCGCCTATCCCCCGTGAGCCGCCGGTAACTATCACATTCATAACAAACTCCATGTCGGCGCAGCCGACTCTAAAATATTCGGTACTTTTCGCAGCGTTGCCGTCTTCACAAGAAACATTAAAGCCGTATCTTTAAGACCGCAAGCATGAAATTCAAGCTCCGTTTGAGCAAGTCGTAAACCTCACCCCGTTTTCTGGGTCTTAAATCAAGTATCATCAAATATCATTTATAGTATAACATGTCAATCGTAAAAAAGCAATACCGACAAAACGCCCGTGCCGAAATTACGGCACGGGCGCAATGCAGCAGATCATTCAATGATCATTTAAGCTTCTTTTTGTCACCGGTAAGTTTTTTAAAGATGACCCAAAGATTTCCGGAGAGGCAACAGGACGAGAACAGACCTGCGATAATTCCGACGATTATCGGCAGAGCAAATTCGCGTATTGATGCAACGCCGAGAATATA
The DNA here is from genome assembly GCA_002404395.1 of Clostridiales bacterium UBA4717. Lineage (GTDB taxonomy): Bacteria > Bacillota > Clostridia > Oscillospirales > CAG-272 > UBA4717. The sequence goes on along the minus strand of DHJP01000019.1, from coordinate 1,114 downwards.
TACCATTCCGATCGTAAAGAGGGTGGTAA
>DHJP01000019.1:0-1022 GCA_002404395.1 Clostridiales bacterium UBA4717 | reverse complement strand
CTGATTGATCGAAGTATTTACGTTGTCGGAAAACTTTTCTTTGTTGTGAAGCTTTACGTTTTCACGCACACGGTCAAATACGATGATCGTCGCATTGATCGAATAACCGAGTATCGTCAAAAGCGCCGCGATCATGGTACTGTTCATCGGGATCTGGAAGAGCGAATATGCTACTATCATGACAAAAAGGTCATGAGCAAGGCAGATGACCGCCGCAACGCCCGAAGCAAATTCAAATCGAACGGTAATGTAAACAAGCATCAGTACGACCGCAATCACGGTAGCGATTATCGCGGAATTACGCAGATCCGAGCTGACCGAGGCACCGACATTATTGACCTCGAGCAGATCTTTTGAAAGGTCAAGATCATAATTGTCGGCAATGATATTGCAAAGCGCATCACGAGAGTCCGAGTCAAGTTCAAGCAGCTTGATTATTACCTGTGTGCCGTTGCCCGCCTTTTGGATCGTAGATACCTGAGGCTTTACGGCAATTGCAGGCAGATCGACAGTTTGCGTGGCATCGGCAGTATCAGCAGTATCGTCGGTATTTTCGGCGGGTTCAGCCGACGCATTATGCAATGCTGCCGGAGTATCGCCGATTTCGACGCCGTTTATAAGATCGCGCAGTTCGTCCAAGTCTGCAGTGCTCATATCGCGGTTCATTTCAAGATGAATGGTCGTTCCGCCGATAAAATCGGTATCAAGGTTGAAGCCTCGGATAAAGAACGAGCATATTCCGATAACCACTACAGCCGCAACGATTATGAAGAAAACTTTTCTGTTTTTAATAAAATCAAACTTTTTCATATTCAAGCCTCCTTCGCGTTTACGCCGTAGAGCCACTTATTGACAATCTTCATACCGACAATTCTCGCAAGCAGGAAACGGGTGATCACCACTGCGGACAAAAGCGAAAGCACCACACCGATAAACAGCGTGATCGCAAATCCCTTGATCGTACCGGTTCCGAAGATACCAAGCACAAGTGCTGCGATCAGGGTTGTTACGTTACCATCGAT
>DHJP01000178.1:3321-6287 GCA_002404395.1 Clostridiales bacterium UBA4717 | reverse complement strand
GTTTTTTCGTTCGCAGTTAACATCAATATTATTAAAGCTGCCGTGAACTCTTACGATAAACGTGCGCGCTTCACTCATACCGGCATATGTGCCGCTCGGTGCGCCGATATCGATTCTAACGTTTCCGTCGGCTTCGTGACACTTAATTACGGTATGCGCAGATGTGTTCGTTTCATAGTCAAGACTGATACGGTCATCCTCACGCAAAGTGTATTCGCTGTCCTTGTAAGGATAAATGTCAAGTATAAGCTTTGAGGGATCGTATTCGCCGGTATTCTGGATCCTTTCGGCAGTCATGGGGATTATCGCACCGCCGCGGACAAAGAGCGGACCGCCGCGGTTTTCGGGCACGCTCGGCTTGAATGTGACAGGTCCCATTATCTCTTCGCCCGAATAGTAGTCAAACCACTTGCCCTCGGGCAGGGAGACCGTGTCGGTATATGCACATACCATGAGCGCGTCGCCGAACATGTACTGACAGGTATTGTCAATGCCCTCGGCAAAGTCGGGGAACATAAGCGGCAGAGGACGGACCATCGGCATCGCTTCCTCGTGAGCTTCGAGAGCCGCCGAGTATATGTAGGGGTAAAGGCTGTAGCGCAGTCTTGCGTAATACTTGAAAAGCTCGTAATATTTTTTGCCTGCAAACCAAGGCTGACGCACGCCCTCCCACGCATTCAGATGTGCCCATGGAACAAGGAAACCGAAGTGCAGGCTGTTTGCGTCGAATATATGCATATCGACGGTAGTATTTGAGAATCCGGACATCGCCAGAGTCAAAAGCCAGATCATCGAGCCGTGCTCACCGCCGTTGTCGCCGGTAGTCGCGCCGCCCCATTTTTGGCTGCCCATATATCCGCCGCAGTAATGGAGCATCGGACGCTTGCCCTTTTGTTTTTTGTAACCCTCGTAGACCTGCTTCGGCAGCAGCACCTGGTTTAAGTTGTGCATTTTAAGCTGCGGAACTCCGTTTGCGCAGATCGTTGAAGGCTCGCATTTCCATACGAGGTCGGCAGGGTCAAGCTTGAAGCCTTCAACTCCGAATTGCGTCTGATCTCCGAGGTGCTTATACCACGGCTCGTAAGCGTTGTGATCATCACCGCGGTAGACTCTTTCGGCTTCGTCGGTGAGGTCATATCTGACGCAGTACCACAGCGAAAGATGGTATCCCATGCGCTTGAGCGCGCCGATAAAGGTCTCTTTGCAGCGTTCGCCGTCATCGCGCAGCCATTCGGGCATATGGAACTTGTCAAGGTTCCACTTAACATTGGTAGAAAAATCGTAAAAGGTCTGCTGCCAACCCGGTTCAAGGCTGAACATATCGCAGGGAATTTCTTCCTTGATAAAGCGCTCGGCATGGTCAAGTACTTCAAACTGATTGCTGAATATCGGCGCAATGTATGTAAGCCCATATGCCCAACCCGGAAACAGCATTGACCTTCCGGTAAGCTTTGAATATAGCTTCAGCATCTCGGGCATGGTGCCGCAAAGGAGAAATACGTCAAGTCTGTCACATTCACCGAGCACAGTCGCGCGGTCGGCGTGATTTTCACACAGATCAACAAAATGCCTGCCGGCGGCATTTATGAGCAATCCCCATCCATCGTTTGACATAAAGAAGGGCGTCGGTATTTCATTGTATTGATAGTAGGTCCAATTCTGATAAGCTCTGCCGCGAAGTTCAAGCCGGTCGCGCGAAGCTTCTCCCAAACCGTAAAATTTTGCCGTATCGGATACCTTGAATGAGATTCCGAAGTGAACGTCGTCGCTTACAAGCTCAGAGGCGCTGTCCTCAGTGATTTCATGGTAATTGTTCGGATTACCTTCGGCAACGACATGATTCAGGTGACGTTCCTTGAATTTGTCAAGCAGAAATTCGGCGGAATTGCTCCAAAATTCGTCGTCGGTCTCAGGACGGATATCAAAATTCAACTTTTTTCCGTTTGGCAAAACAACATAGTTCTCGCCGACTTCAAGGTGCGCGGTTATTTTTTCATCGGTCGGCACCTTGAGAATGTCGTAACGCTCGGCAAGCGTCTGAAGCCCTTCGGCGTCGCGTATGCGGATAATTCCGTCTGCAATCTGTTTAATTGTGCATTTGCTCATTGAGTGTTTCCTTTTCTTGTTTTATTCATCGACGGATGCGTTTGATTCATTACTGTCAGTTTTGATTTCAGTGTCAGTGTTGCTTTCAGAATCCTGCCCACACTTTGCACGCTCGTTTTCAAGCGCACTCTTTTTGCGTTTCTCGGATATCATCGCTTCAAGCTCTTCAAAAGTCGGTGCGCCGTTCATTGCGGCTTCAAACTGACCTTCGTCCATTGTTTCGTATTTTACAAGAAATTCGGCTACGAAGCTTAATTTATCGTTGTGTGCTTCAAGCGTAGCGCGTGCTTTGTTATATGCCTCGGTAATGATACGCTTGATCTCTTTGTCGATCAGCGCCGCGGTCGTTTCGGAGTAGTTCTTGGAATTGCTGAAGTCCCTGCCGAGGAATATTTCGTCACTGCTGTGCTCGCCGCCGTAAACGATCGGACCGAGCTCGTCGCTCATGCCGTATTTCATTACCATATTGCGCGCAATGTTAGTCGCGCGCTGAATGTCGTTCGAGGCTCCCGTAGAAATATCACCCATAACAAGCGATTCCGCAACACGTCCGCCGAGAAGCGTCACAATTGAGTTTTCCATTTCAAGCTTTGAAGAATAATAGCGATCCTCACGCGGGAAAGAAAGCGTATATCCGCCCGCGTTTCCGCTTGAAATAATGGAGATCTGATGCACCGGCGACTCGGGAGTAAGAAAATGAGTCGTGATCGCGTGACCTGCCTCGTGGAAAGCGGTCAGACGTCTTTCGTGCTCGTTTATCTTTTTGTTCTTCTTTTGAGGACCTACGGCACATTTGATTATTGCGTCCTCTATATCGTTCATACCGATAAGCTGTTTTTTGCGGCGTGCGGCAAGCAGCG
>DHJP01000178.1:2995-3291 GCA_002404395.1 Clostridiales bacterium UBA4717 | reverse complement strand
TCATTCAAAAGGTTGGCAAGATCTGCGCCCGTAAAGCCGGAGGTGGTCTGTGCGATAACTTCAAGGTCAACATCCTCTTCCATCGGCTTGCCCTTTGCATGGACTTTGAGTATATCAAGTCTGCCGCGTATATCAGGATAGTTAACGGTGACCTGACGGTCGAAACGTCCCGGACGAAGCAGGGCAGGGTCAAGAATGTCCGGGCGGTTGGTGGCGGCAATTACGATAATTCCCGAATGTTTTTCAAAGCCGTCCATTTCGACGAGGAGCTGATTGAGCGTCTGTTCGCGCTCGTC
>DHJP01000178.1:0-2963 GCA_002404395.1 Clostridiales bacterium UBA4717 | reverse complement strand
TCGCGCTCGTCGTGCCCGCCGCCGAGTCCTGCGCCTCTGTGGCGACCCACCGCGTCGATCTCATCTATAAAAATTATGCTTGCCGGATGCTTTCTTGCAGAGTCAAACAGATCGCGCACGCGCGAAGCGCCGACGCCGACGTACAGTTCGACAAAATCCGAACCGGAAAGCGAGAAGAAGGGAACACCCGCCTCGCCCGCAACTGCTTTTGCAAGCAAAGTCTTACCGGTACCGGGAGGGCCTACAAGAAGTACGCCGTGAGGGATCTTTGCGCCGAGCTTTGCGTATTTGCCGGGTTGTTTGAGAAAATCAACCACCTCTCGGAGTTCTTCTTTCTCTTCATCCGCACCGGCAACATCGTCAAAGGTGACCTTGCTCTTTTCGTCGGCAAGGCGAATACGCGATTTGCCGAAAGAGTTTATCCGACCGCCGCGCGCACCTCCGGCGGATTTGTTCGTTATGAAAATGAAAACCATAATAAGCACGAACAGTAAGAAACCGTAGATCAAGTATGTTGCCCAGAACGGCAGAGTGAACGGCTCTTCAATGTCGTAGCCTTCAATAACATTGTCGGCAAGCTGACTGTCGATGAGCTCGCCGTAGGACAGCATAAAGAGCTGGTAATCGCGCAGCTTGTATTCGATTATGTCACCGCTTACCGTGTTCAGCACAATAGTGTTGTCTCCGGTTATGGTGAAGCTTCTCACCTGTTCGTCATTAAAATACCGAACGATATCACTGTAATGTGTTTTCTCGGGAGTTGCTCCCCCGAGCACCATTGCGGTAGTGGTGATTATTACTGAAATAAGAATAACATAGAACAGTAATATCTTCATGTTGTTCTTCATAGACAAAGGTACCTCGTGTTAATTTATAATATGCGCATATTTTTTTAGCTTTCAGTGGGTGTATACCTCAGGCTTCAGAATACCGATATAGGGAAGCGCTCTGTAAGCCTCGTCGTAATCAAGTCCGTATCCCACAACAAATTCGTCCGGAATCACGACGCCGCGGTAGTCGGGCTCAAAATCGACCTCGCGGCGGTCGGGCTTGTCGAGCATCGTGCAGGTACGCACACTCTTTGCACCTTTCAGCTTGAGATAATTTACCAAATACGAAAGTGTTTTTCCGCTGTCGATAATATCCTCAACAATAACGATATCAAGTCCCGAAAGATCCTTGCGATGCAGGTCAAGAATTATATTGATCGTTCCGCTTGAAACGGTGCCCGAACCGTATGAGGAGACCTTCATAAAATCTATCTCGGTGGGAATGGTTATCTTTTTCATAAGGTCGCCCATAAAAACGACCGCGCCCTTGAGTATGCACAAAAGCAAGAGCTTTTTATCCTTGTAGTCGCGGCTGATCTCATCGGCTATTCTTTTAACTTCTTTTTCGATCTGTGCCTCGTCGATAAGGATTTTCTGAATGTCCTTGTTCATTTATTTTGACCTCCGTCGTCAATATTATTTACAAAAAATATTATATCATGAGCTTCGTCGTGCTTTGGATAGCTTTCGCTTCGCGAACGGAAAGGCGGGATCCAAAGTATGCCATCAGAATCGCAAAACAGGGGATGCATGGCACGTTGATCGAGCGGAATGCACTCGCAAAACAGCTTTTTGACCTTGCGGTTTACAAAATTCAGAGAGTAAACGTCGCCCTCGCGCTTCGTCCTGACAAAAAGCTTGCCCTTGATCGCTGAGCGCAGTATGTGCGCGCTTTGAGCGTTTTTGTACGTTTGCTTGAATCTGTTTATGTCGGAGTCGGCTTCGCACGGAAATCTTGCCGCAAACCCGATCGGCAATTCGATTACACCGTAGTCAAGCGGCAATGAGTATTCGCGCACGGCGGAGACTTCGGAAGCCTCGTGCCTGACTATCCTGAAACTGCCGCGGTCACATTCGGCAACAAAGCCTTGCTTCAGCATTACTTTCATATGTGCGGCTCCCGAACGGCAGAGCCTTGAGATCTCGCCTATCTGTAAAGCGGAAAGCTCTGCTGCTCCGACGCTCTCGGCTTCAAGCATCACTATCCTCGGCAGGATCGCCGGGTCAAGCGACTCACCCGTAAGTTTGCCCACGCGTTTGAGATCCTGAAAGCAACGCTGTGCGGCGCGCTCAAGATACGCTCTGTCTGCCGACAGGCGCTCCGTCATTCCGAGCACCGTTTTACCGAGATTCGGATTTATGACCTTCAGCGAGGGAACGACCGTGTGACGAATGCGGTTGCGGGTATATGATATGTCCGAGTTTGTGCTGTCCGTGATATATTCTATGCCGTTATTACGGCAATAATCTGTTATTTCGGATTTAGTTGCAAACAGGAGCGGCCGTATAATGTTCTGCCTTGAGTGCGGTATTCCGCAAAGCCCCGAAATTCCCGTGCCGCGCGTCAGATTGAATAAAACCGTTTCAATGTTGTCGTCTGCATTGTGCGCCGTCGCGACGAACACCCTTTCGTACTTGGCTTCAAGCACTTTCGCATATTCGTCATAAGCCGAATATCGGCAGTTGCGTGCCGCCTCTTCAAGTCCGGAACCTGTTTCCATTGCCAAGCGCGGAACGTCGAATTCTTTTATGCAACATTCAATATTTGCCCGTGAGCAGACAGCAAGGCAAAAGGCGGCGTCGCGTTCGGCTTCGCTCCCGCGTATCTTATGGTTTATATGGATCGCTGAAACCGAAAGACCGAGCAGCCGACCGAATTTGGCAAGCAGAAAGAGCAGGGCGGAAGAATCCGCGCCGCCGGAGAAACCGACGATCACGTGCCCGCCGCCGGATGTCAGCAACTGCATTGATCGGACAAACTCCGCTTCAAAGCCCGAAAAGCCGCATTTTTCGCGGTTTGTGTTGTTTATCACGTTACGTCATCCTTTTCAAGTGTCAGGAACTTGGTGAACTTTCCGATCCATTTCATTTTTACGGTGTCGGTAGAACCGTGACGGTTTTTGGCAACAATAA
>DHJP01000042.1 GCA_002404395.1 Clostridiales bacterium UBA4717 | reverse complement strand
CATACGCTTTACTCGCCGCTTTTTCCGAGTTCACCGAGGATCCGACGCGCGTTTTCTTCACCGATCTTTTCTATCGCACGCTCGGCATCCTTGTCTGTGGCGTTTTTTACCGCCTCGCGCAGTTTCCCGATATCCGAGTCGGAAATTTTGAATTTGTTTCCGACTCCCGCCGCATCGGCAAGCGACCTGACCACATTTCTGATTTCATCGTTGTCAAGCGCAAGCAGATTTTTTTTCATGTTTTCATCAAGCTTCATATAGATCCCCCAAATAAACCGGCTGACTGCGCGAGCCGCGACCGCTTGATGTGATCTGCGCGGTTTTCGGACAGTATTGCCGTTTGATAATACTATTATATGACGCGGCAGCAATTAAAGTGATAACAACGTCGCCATGACGCAAAAAAGGAGGGAGTGCAATTTGAAAATATTGGTTTTTTCGGATTCGCATCAGCGCAGTCAGTATATGAGAGAAGCGATCGAAAAGCATCTTGACGCCGGCGGGATCGACTGCATTTTTTATCTCGGCGACGGCGTTAAGGATCTTGAACGTTTATCTCTTGCGATTCCTGTCTGCTATGTTGACGGAAATTATGAGGAATATGTTACAAGCTATCTTAACCGCGGCAGCCTGCGCCCCGAAATTACCATTGATCTGTACGGGTTTCGCTTTTTCCTTACCCACGGGCACCGCTACGGCGTCAAAGGCGGACTTGATCCGCTTATAGCTGCGGCAAAAAGCAAAAATGCCGATGTCTTGCTGTTCGGTCATACGCATGAGCGCTATTACAGCTATCTTCCGCCGGAAGACGATGAAACGCACGGTTTGTATATCCTGAACCCGGGAAGCATTTCAAAACCGCGCGACGGCTCGTTTTCATATGCCGTGATCTCCATTGAGGGGAAGAACATACTGTTTTCGCACGGTACAATATAAATTTATACATTAAGCGGTAATTTTATGATGAAATATATAAGTAAGCAGAAAAATTCTTCAAAGTACGCGGCGTTTGCAATTATAATGACCGCTGCTGCTGTGTTTGTAATTACAAGATTTTTGCCGTACCGTGCGTTTTTTCAGATCCTCGCGTTCGTAATTGCCGCGCTCGGTATCCATGTCACACAGCGATACGTTCTTTCCGAATTTATCTACGTGATCACCGATAAGGAAAACGGGGAAGCGATACTTTCGGTAACAAAGGTTACGGGAAATAAAAGCACGGTAGTTTGCCGACTTTCATCGTCAAACTGCAAATATTTCGGTCTTGCCTCGGAGTTCGGCGAAAAGCTTTCGGTAAAGTATTCGTATGTTCAGAACTTTTTTCCCGATAGTGAGTATCTGTTCGTGTATGCAACTGAGGATGGCAGACGCGCCGCTGTTCGGAATGTCGGCGTGAAATTTGAGTGTGACGAGGAGTTTGCCGCCGAGATCGCTGCACGCGTGAACACAGGCCGTATATAAGGATAAGTACATATCAGAAAAGCCCCGCGCGATCATGAACCGCCCCAAAAGTCAGACCCAAAAATCTAACGATCCGGCGGTCGGTTCATTGCGAAGTGCTTTTTGTTTTTTATTTAGAACAAATGTGCGTTGTCCGGGCGCTTACTTTGTTTCGATAATGAAGAAATAGGGAGACGCGGGCGAATTGCAGAATCGGAATTTTCCGATACAGTATTTGTAGCGTGAGTATCCGGCGAACAGTTCGGTCGGCAGCTCACCCTCGATCTCACCCTCGGCATGACCCGGATATACTGCGATAAGCAAAGCCGCGTCGGTATCCATAAGCTCGATCGCCGCCTTGACCGCCCCAAGCGTGGTCTCGCGAAGCGTGGTTATGCGTTTATCGCCGCCGGGAAGATATCCGAGGTTGAAAAGTCCGACTTTGACAGGTCCGTGCACAAATTCTTTTACGCGATGATGCGAGGCGCAGATCAGTCGGTAATTCTGCGGACAGTTTGCGGAGAGCAGATGGTCAGCGGTGCTGTTTACCGCCTGCGGCTGAATATCAAAAGCGAAAACCGTGCCGTCCGGACCTGCGGCTTTTGACAAAAATTCGGTGTCATGACCGTTGCCCATTGTATAGTCGACCGCGGTCATACCGGACTTGATATGCGGTATCAAAAAACTTTTTTCAAGCTCAAGCAGATCTATCATACTAATCACCATGTCGGCACAGCCGACTCAAAAAGTAAACATAAAATTTCGCGCCGAGATCGGCGCGAAATTTTGGGACGTGAAACTTGAAATTTCACTTTGCGGAGACCGCACTCTTATGTTAAAACTCTACGACCTGATGAAGCTCAGCCGACTTGAAAGCAACCTCCATGACCTTCATGTCAAATAGCATATCGTCATGGGTAACAAGCTGTGTGGCTTTTCCGTCAATAGCGGCGCAGAAGTTTCTGTAATAATCATGCACATCGGAGTTCGGCCTTTCGATTTCGTATTCATCAACGGTGATAGAATCGCGCGGAGCCATCGTTTTGGTAAGTCCTGCGGCGGTTTCTACCGGAATGACCTCGCTTTCGTGCCAATGCTTGCATTTTACGACCTTTGCCTTTTCGCGCCAATCGGTGATGAGTGCGGTGCCTTTCATGCCTTGCATATAGAAACGCGGCATTGCGATGAAATTGTATGTACCGACTTCGATATACGCACGGGATCCGTCCGCATAATTAAGCTCAAGCTTGAAGCCGTCGTCAACTTCTTTGTTTGTAATATTATCGGTGTGGCAGTATACCGTCTTGATATCCTTGCCTTTGATCATCATTATCTGGTCGATCAGATGAATACCCCAATCAAGTATCATTCCGCCGCCGTGCTCTTTAGTACCTCTCCAATCGGAGGGAATACCGCGCGAACCGTGTATTCTCGATTCGATATTGAATATCTCGCCGATCTCGCCGCTGTCATGGATCTGCTTCATTGCGAGGTAGTCAACGTCGAAGCGGCGGGTCTGATGTACCGAAAATACCTTTCCGGCGCGTTCGGAGGCAGCGATCATATCTTTAAGAAGTGCGGTCGAAAGAGTGACCGGCTTTTCGCAAATGACGTTTTTGCCGGCTTCGAGCGCTTTGATAACGACGTCGTGATGCGAGTCGTTGGGAATAGCGACCGTTACAAGGTCGACCTTGGGGTCGGCAAGCACTTCTTCAAGCGAGGAATAAGCGTAGATTCCGCGCGAGCGCGCAAGCTCCGACTTTGCTGGGTCTATGTCATATATTCCGGCAAGGTTAACGACATCGCTCTTCTGAGCGTGACCGACGTGCCATGAACCCATTCCGCC
>DHJP01000184.1 GCA_002404395.1 Clostridiales bacterium UBA4717 | reverse complement strand
GCCATGAACCCATGCAAATGCGGGAATTTCGGAAGCCCGACCAATCGCTGCACGTGCAAACCGGAGGATATCAAAAAATACCGTTCAAGGATCAGCGGACCTCTTCTCGACCGCATAGATATGCAGATAGAGGTCAACGCGCTGTCGTTTGACGATCTGTCCGATACTAACCGCCGCTACGAGTCGTCCGCGGAAATCCGCGCCAGAGTCAACAAAGCGAGAAAGTTCGCGATAGAACGTTTCGCGTCAGCCGCGGAAAACGACAATACGATAGCCCCGATACGCTTCAACGCGGCGATGAACGAGCGGCATATAAACCGTTTCTGCCATCTTGACGGAGACGCGCTGGCAATCATGCAGACCGCTCACGAAAAGTTCCAGCTCTCGGGTCGCGGGTATGACCGGATACTTCGCGTGGCGAGAACAATCGCCGACCTCGCGGGGAGCGAGAATATCCAGAAGAACCACATATCCGAAGCGATACAGTACCGCGGTCTTGAGAAAAAATACTTTTTCTGAGTTACCGCCGGCTTCTCAACACACCTGTTGAAAAGCGGTGTGACAATCTGTGCCAAATCATGTAAAACTCTGTCGCATGACGCCGCGAGGCTGTTGATAACCATGTTGAAACTGTGTAAAACCGCGCATCCGCGCCCCGGAATTTTCCACACTTACGGCGTTGGAAAGTGTTGATAAATATCCGGCGCGGCTGTTGAAAATTAATTTTAATCATCGCAAAAGGAAAAGCAAATGAAAACATACAAGACCGCGCGGCTCATCCTGCGCCCATATGAGCCGACCGATTTTGACGCCGTCCACGCGTACTCGTCCGACCCGGAGAACCTGACCTATATGCTCTGGGGTCCGAACACGCCGGAGGAAACGCGCGAGTTCATAGAGGACGCCATAGCCGCGGCGGAATCGCCTCGCCCCGAAGAATATCTCTTCGCTGTAATCGAACGGTCTTCCGATACGCTCATCGGCGGCGGTCTGATCTCGGTGAGCGGACCGGTGAGACCCGGAGTGCCGGAGGCGGCGTCGCCCGGATATCCCGGCTACGGCTCCGGAGAGCTCGGCTGGATAATCCGCCGCGACAAGCAGAAGCTCGGGTACGGGAGCGAGCTCGGAAGATTTCTCGTGGATTTCGGCTTCGGCGAGCTCGGGCTCCACAGACTCTGCGCGCACTGCGACGCGGAGAACTACGGCTCGAGAAAGGTCATGGAAAATATCGGAATGCGGCGCGAGGGGCTGTTTCTTGAAGCGAGACAACCAAATAAAAAGAGCTCAAAGCGCTTCTCGGACGAGTATTCGTACGCGATGCTGAGACGCGACTGGACACCCGCGCCGCGCGAATCCGAAGAAAACACTTGACATAGCCGCCGTGTTGTGGTATAATTATCAGTGCGACCGGGTCGGGCAATCGCGTGGTATGTCGCCGAAAGGTATTACCATGAGGAAAGTCCGGGCTTCACAGGGCGGGATAACGGATAACGTCCGCCGAGGGAAACCTCCGGGATAGTGCAACAGAGATATACCGCCGTGAGGTGACACCGTCGCCCCGCGGTAAGGGTGGAAAGGCGAGGTAAGAGCTCACCCGGTCCCATGGCAACACGGGAGCGCTGTAAACCCTATCCGAAGCAACACCTGAGAACGGCTTATGCCATGTTTGCCCGACAGAGATTCTTTGGTGGCACGAAGCAATTCGGAGCGCGGCGGTAACGACGCGCGGAGATAGATGATTGCCGATTACAGAACCCGGCTTACAGGTTCGATCCGTTTTATTCATGCGCTTCCAAATTTTTTGCAATGACTTTTTTCCGATATTGTTGTATAATTTAACTGTACTGAATATCGGGAGGGATATGTCTGAAAAATTTTGATGCCGTCACAAGGCGGCGGGTTTTTTATACGCTTTGCGCCGGCTTCTTTTTAATATTTGTATTGCTCGGCGTGCTCAATATTTACATATCTTCCGGCATCGACGCATATGATTCGGCGTTGAGACGGGTCTACGGCAGGTCGATGCTTTATGATGTTTGCGGAATGCTCAACATAGTGTGGATATCGGGAATCGTTGCCGCCTATGCGGAATCAGATATTTCGCTTTTCAAAAATTGAATATTTTAACGGGATTTCTCATAAACTATTGTATTTTTGCGTTCGCGGAAGTATAATATAGTGAGAGATCCCGTTTTCGCTGCGGATCTGTATACTGAAAGGAAAGATCATTCATGAATATCGGACTTATCGGATTCGGCTCAATGGGGCGGACTCATGCATGGGCTGTGGATAATATAAAGTATTATTACGGCGGCGAGCTGCCGGATGCCAAGATCGTCGGGGTCTGCACCAAAAATCCCGAACACGCGCGTGAAGCGTGTGCGCGTTTCGGATTTGAAACGGCGGCTCAAAATGAAGACGAGTTGATCTGTCGAAACGATATTGATATAATTGATATCTGCACGCCGAATATTTGCCATTTTGAAACCTTAAAAAAAGCGATCGCCGCAGGCAAACACGTATACTGCGAAAAGCCGCTCTGCACTACTGCGGCAGAGGCGGATGAGATCGCAAAGCTTGCCGATGAAAAGGGCATTGTCGGCAGGATCGTGTTCAACAACCGATATCTCAGCGCCATTCTCCGCGCAAAAGCGCTTATGGATTCGGGAAAGATCGGCAGAGTGATTTCTTTCCGCTGTGCGTATCTGCATTCAAGCTGTACCGATACCGCCAAAAAAGCCGGTTGGAAGCAGAATCGCGATATCTGCGGCGGCGGAGTGCTTTTCGATCTCGGCTCGCACGCAATAGACTTAGTATATTATCTTTGCGGAAGAGTGGCAAGCGTTACCGGCAGATCTCAGATCGCATTCAAAAAGCGTTGCGGAGCGGACGGAAAAGAGTGGGAGACCAACGCCGACGAGGCGTTTTATATGATCGCTGAGCTTGAATCGGGGGCGGTCGGTACCATAGAGGCAAGCAAAATAGCTGTCGGCGCAAATGATGATCTGACGCTTGAAATATACGGAACCGAGGGCAGTCTGAGATTTTCGCTTATGGATCCGAACTTCCTTTCGTTTTACGACAATTCCGCCGTCAGCGGCGATTTCGGCGGCGATAAGGGCTTTACGCGGATCGAATGTGTCGGGCGCTACGCGGCGCCTGCCGGAATATTCCCGGGAATAAAGGCGCCTGCCGGCTGGCTTCGCGGACACCTCGGCAGTATGTACGAATTTCTGGGTGCGGTAAAGTCGAACGACCGCTTTGTTCATCCCGATCTGCATGACGCGGCGCACATTCAACACGTTATGGAAGCGGCGTATGAGTCCGATCGCATCGGAAAAGCCGTATTGGTTGAAAAATGATAAATAATATGCTTGTTATCGGCCTTACCGGACCGACAGGTGCGGGTAAGGGCGTGCTTACGGAAGTTTTTGAGGAAGCGCGGATCCCCTGCATTGATACCGACGGAATATCAAGAAAAGTTACAGTTCCGAACTCGGACTGCCTGAAAGAGCTTGTCGGATATTTCGGAGCTCAGATCCTTGAAGCCGACGGGAGCCTTGACCGCAAAACTTTGGCAAGCCGCGTATTCGGCGGTGCTGACACCTCAGCGGAGCTTGCGGCGCTCAATCGGATCACGCACCATTATATTTTGCTTGAAGTCGATCGCGAGCTTGAGAGATATGCGCAAAACGGTTGCTTTGCGGCGGCGATCGATGCGCCGCTGCTGTTTGAGTCGGGGTGTGACCGCAAATGCGATCTGTTGATTGCCGTCGTGGCTCCGGTCGAAGTGCGGCTTGAGCGGATCATTAAACGCGACGGCATTTCAAGGGAGCTTGCACTTGCCAGAATTGCGGCTCAGCAGAAAGATGATTATTACACGAGCCGATGCGACACGGTGTTTTATAATGACGGAAGCATTGAAAAACTGAGATCGGGCGCGCGGGAATACTTGGAAAAGCTTAAAAACGGCGGAGCTTGGAAAAAATGAAGAAAACCGTAAAGTTTGTCCTCGGAGCGCTTATTGTAATTGCCGCAATAATTTTCGTTTTCAGACTATACGGATATCTGGCTGAGCGTGCGGCAAGACGCGCCTATCCGATCAAATATGAATCGCTGGTCAAGTCATATTCGGCTGAATTTGACGTTCCCGAAAGCATAATATATGCGGTAATACGAACCGAGAGCGCTTTTGACCCGAACGCACTCTCGCGGGCGGGAGCTGCGGGACTTATGCAGATCACTCCCGACACATATGATTGGCTTCTGTTTCTGCGCAGAGAGGAAGCCGACAGATCGCTTTACGATCCTGAGACCAACATCAAATACGGAGTTTATTTTCTGTCGTATCTGAAGTCGCATTTCGGCGAATGGGAAACGGCTTTTGCCGCTTACAACGCCGGCTTTTCCAGGGTAAACGGCTGGCTTGATGATCCGCGGTATTCAGAAAACGGAAGGCTTGTCGATATACCCTATCCCGAAACCGATGATTATGTAAAAAAGGTCGTATCCGCGGCCGAAAAATATAAAAATATATACGATATTGATTAAATTATAACGGAGGAAATAAAAATGTCAGAAAAAACCAAGGGACAGCTTTTATCCGAAAAACTTTTTTATAATTCGGACAATGCGTTTAAGAAGCTTGATGCCGAAGAGATCGCCAAAGCCGATGCATACTGCGAGGGATATAAAAAATTTCTCGATTCTTCCAAAACCGAGCGTGAAGCGGTGATCTCAACCGAAAAAATGGCGCGCGAGCATGGATTTGTGCCGTATACCTTCGGAATGAAGGTCAAAGCCGGGGATAAGCTTTTCTATAATAATCGCGGAAAGAGCATATTCTTGTTCAGAATAGGCAGCGAGCCGCTGACCGAGGGTGTGCGTATTGCCGCTGCGCATATTGATTCTCCGCGACTCGACTTAAAGCCCCGCCCGCTTTATGAGGATTCCGAGCAGGGATTTCTCAAGACCCATTATTACGGCGGAGTCAAAAAATATCAGTGGACGGCAGTGCCGTTGGCACTGCACGGCAGAGTGATACTTGCCTCGGGAGACACGGTCGATATCGTTATCGGAGAAGATGAAAACGACCCGGTGCTTTATATCAACGATCTTCCGCCGCATCTTGCACAGGCACAGTATCAGAAAACGCTTTCGCTTGCAATAGAGGGAGAGTCGCTTAATCTGTTGGTGGGCAGTCGCCCTTATGACGATGAGGAAGCTTCCGAAAAGATCAAGCTGAATATCCTTTCGATCCTTAATGAAAGATACGGTATTACCGAAGCGGATCTGATTTCGGCGGAACTGTGCGCCGTTCCCGCCTCCAAGGCGCGCGATGCCGGACTTGACCGTTCCATGATCGCTTCATACGGTCATGACGACCGCGTTTGCGCATATCCTTCGGTCACGGCGATCCTTGACGACGCTTCGGCAGGCAAGCATACCGTAATGGTGATCCTTGCCGACAAGGAGGAGACCGGAAGCGACGGCAATACGGGACTTAAATGCTCACTGCTTTCGGATATTATTGCCGAACTTTCGAATACTTTCGGCGTTTCGGAAAACACCGTGCGTGCGAATTCCAAGTGCCTCTCGGCAGATGTTAACGTGGCATACGACCCGAACTTTCCGGAGGTGTTTGAAAAGCGCAATACCGCTTTTATCAATCACGGCGTAGTGCTTTCCAAGTACACCGGTGCACGCGGAAAGAGCGGAACCTCCGACGCTTCGGCGGAATTTCTCGGATATGTCCGCAAGCTGTTTGACGACAACGGGGTAATATGGCAGATCGCGGAGCTCGGTAAGGTCGATCAGGGCGGCGGCGGAACCGTTGCCGCATATATTGCCAAGCGGAATATTGATGTTATTGATCTCGGAGTACCGGTTATCTCAATGCACGCACCGGTTGAGGTCATTGCTAAGCTCGACGTATATATGACTCATAAAGCGGTGCTTGCACTATTCGCAGAGTAAACTATAAGCGATTCCGATTTTTGCATATACATTGTCTTGCGCGTGTATATGCAAGATCGTGTCGGGATCGGATCGCATGATGCTGTTTTGTAATTTTGCAGCCGCCGACGGCGGCACGGAGACATAAAAATGACAGAGTTGTTAAAGCAAATAGGCGACTACGGGCTTGTGCCGGTAATCAAAATTGACGACGTATCCAAAGCGGTACCGCTTGCAAAGGCGCTTTGCGACGGAGGGCTTCCGGTCGCGGAGGTGACTTTTCGCACCGCTTGCGCCGCAAAAGCGATTGAAAAAATGGCGGCGGCGTACCCCGAAATGATAATCGGAGCCGGCACGGTGCTTACCGCAGCGCAGGCGGATGCGGCTATGACTGCCGGGGCGAAATTTATCGTCAGTCCCGGACTTAATCCCAAAGTCGTGGCGCATTGTATCGAAAAGGGATACCCGATAATTCCGGGTTGCGCAAATCCGAGCGATATTGAGTCTGCAATCGAATTCGGACTTGATACCGTGAAGTTTTTCCCCGCAGAATCGCTCGGCGGGCTCGGCACGCTCAAAGCTTTCAGCGCGCCGTATTCGGGCATGAAATTCATGCCGACCGGCGGTATAAACGAGAAGAATCTGCTCCAATATCTTGCTTTTGACAAGATCCTCGCGTGCGGCGGAAGCTTTATGGTTCCGAGCGACCTGCTTGAAGCCGGCGAATTTGACAAGCTTACCGAGCTTGTAAAGAGCGCAGTGTCGCTGGTGCTCGGCTTTGAACTGATCCATGTGGGAATAAACTGCAATTCGCGAGAAGAAGCCGAGAAATCGCTCAAAACGCTTGAATTTATGTTCGGCTTTAAGGGACAGCAACCGGGCACAGCCGGGGTATTTGCGGGCAAGGAGTTTGAGTTCATGTACTCGCCTTATCTCGGACGAAACGGTCATATCGCGATAGGCACGAACTCGCTTGAACGTGCTATGGCGTATTTTAACCGACTCGGCATCGAATTTGCGCCCGGAAGCGAAAAATATACCGAGAGCGGAAAGCTTAATGCAATTTATTTCAAGGATGAGATTGCCGGCTTTGCGTTCCACCTTATCAGAAAGTAATATTACATAAAAATAAGCCGTCGGATTTTATGCTCACTTGAAAGTGAGCGCATATCCGACGGTTTATTTTTTATGGTTTGCATACCTTGCAAGGCACATATCCCAAGCTTTCCGCTTCTTCGCGTGTGCCTTGAAACTCGCGGCGGTTTGCGGGTTTGATCTTCTGTGCATGTGCACATTCGGGCTTGTGAAATTTTCCGGTGTTGGTATTCAGGACATACGATTGCTCGTTTGACGGCGTTCTTTCGGCTTGCTTGGCAGTATCGACGGGTTCGGATCCGTCGGCAGTCTCGTACTGCGTGCTTTTTTGACTGTTGCTTTCGTACTGTTCGGTAATGCGCTCGGAAGTCGCAAGCGTTTCTTCTTCGTCTTGAAGTTTATCGGATCTGCCGATCGCACCCGTGTCGGCGGCGATCGGCGGATGTGCGTCCGATATGGAAAGCATTTGCGGTGTTATGCTTTGATTTGAGACAGCAAACAAAGCGACAAGCGCCGCTGTTGAAATAAGCACCGAGACTGTTACCTCAGACCGAACAAGCTTGCACGGAAATGCAGAAAAAAGCGTTTCACGAAAGCGTTTGAACAGCGGGGTGAACGGCAAAACTATGAGCGCTCCTATACGGATCGCGGTTTTGTCGGTAAAGATCAGAATAAACAATAAAACTGCGAAAAGCAGCCATTTGAATACGAGGTTCAAGGTTTTCATAAGTCAAAACCGAAACGGCGATAAATACTTTGTATATGATTCAGTTAAATTCTGCGGCAAGCTCCGAGAGCCGCATACGCACTTCGTCAAGGTCGAGTCTGTCTGCGGCGTAAGCACGACGCAGCAGCTCGCTCGGAATCAACGGGTCATATTTGTCAAATGCCGGATTTTCGCCGTCGGATACGAGCATTGAAGCGTCAGTACACTCCTCGCGCAAGATCCGACAAAGCTCGTTTACGAGCTGCCCCGCATTTTTTTCCTCCATCTTGAAGGTAAGATAATTGCAACCGTCAAATTCTATGTCGCTGAGCTTCAGGCGTCCCGAGTATTTTGTAAGCAGTCTTCGCAGTGTACGGAAAGAACGCGTGCCGAGCCAGGGTAACATACACCAGCTGTATCCGCCGAGGTGAAGCAAAGAGCGCTTGTCGGCACCGGTTTTTTTCACGAGAGTACGCGCCGCGTCAAGCCTTGCCCGGGCATTTTCCTTGAGATAGGGATAATCCTTATCGCCTCTCAGGACGCACCGCATTTCTTCAAGGATCCGTGTGTGTATTTCGCCGAAGTCTCCGGGCCACGAGATCTCCATTTTGCCCTTGATAGGCTTAACATATATTAACTTTCGGGAAATATCAAGTTCTTCAACCTCCCAGACTCTGCCGGCAAGCGCAAAACGGTCGCCGGGCGGCGGCGCGGAGGTGATGGTTCCGATCTCGTCCGAATCGCATCTGACTGTGAAGTCTTCACTGTCCTTAAAAACGGCGTAGAATTTGAACGATCCGATCAGCCGTTCACCGGCAATGCCGATGATCAGTCCCTTGTCCTCGGTCATTTCAATGTAATCATTATCAAGCATTGAAATTATCAGGGTCTTGTAATCTTCTTTGGAGATATCCGCGAAGGCGGGCAAAGTCAGCACGCGCTTTGCAAGCTCGCGAACCGAAAGCTCGCCAGAGGAAGCAAGTATGCTGAGCGTTTGCTGAAAGCAGAGCGAAAAAGGGAATTTTTTTATCCTCGGAGGCTCAATAAACCGCTCTTTTATATAAAGTTCAATTATGGCTACGGCGCGGATCAGCTCCCATGGAATCAGTTCGGGAAGCGGGGTGTTCGGCAGAGGATCTTCTTCGTTGAATATCATTATCATTTCGGGAGGATCACCTCGCCTGCCCGAACGCCCGAGACGCTGCAGGAAGCTTGATACTGAGTTCGGCGCTCCGTTTTCAACTACTCTTTCGAGTCGTCCGATATCTATTCCAAGCTCCATTGTCAAGGTTGCGCAGGTGACCGCGCGGGTATCTTCGGCTTTCATTTTTGCTTCCGCTTCCTCACGCAGTGCAGCGGAGAGATTGCCGTGGTGAATCAGAAAAATATCGTCGTCTCCGCGTCGTTCGGCGATTTGCCTGAGCGTCGCGGTAATATATTCGGTTTCCTCACGTGAATTTGAAAAGACAAGCGATTTTTTGTCTCTGACGCAGTCGTACATATACTCGTATGCAGGTGAAACTTCGGCTTTTTCCGAGCTTTTGGTCGGTATGTTTTCGTTTTTTTGATCAAAGTTGCGGTTTTGAATATAAAAGTGTTCGAGAGCAAGTCTCCAACGGATCCTGCCGGAATCGGGCTTTGTAATATGCACATTCCGAGCTCTGCCGCCCGAAAGCCATTTTGCTGCCGCTTCGGGATCGCCCAGCGTTGCCGAGAGCGCGATCCTTCTCGGACTTTTGCCGATCGCGCGCTCAAGCCTTGCTAAGTCGCAGATTATCTGATTTCCGCGATCGCTTCCGGTAAGAATATGTATCTCATCGATGATTACGTATTCAAGCGATGAAAAAATACGGTAAATGTCGTTTGAGCGGTTTATCAGCATGCTTTCGAGCGACTCGGGAGTGATCTGCAAAATTCCGCGCGGAGACTTTAAAAAATCGGTTTTATGTGAAGCGGCAACATCTCCGTGCCAATGGAACACCGGGATCCGCGCCTCGTCAAGCAGTTCATAAAGGCGAGAAAACTGATCGTTTATAAGGCTTTTCAGCGGAGCGATATAGAGTACGCCGAGCTTGGTATAAAGCGATTCCGACAGCAATGAGAGTATCGGAAAAAACGCCGCTTCGGTTTTTCCTGAGGCGGTGGAGGAGGTTATCAGCATATCGTCGTCGGTGTCAAAGATACATTCGGCGGCGTCAAGCTGAACCTCACGCAGACTTTCCCATTCATGCGAGTATATAAAATTCTGTATAAACGGGGCAAAACGTGAAAAGATTCGGTTTTGTCTGTCGTTTTCCACACTTTTCACCTCTTTCGGCTAAAAATTGTTGACTGTGCGTTTAAACAGGTTGCCGCGCTCTTCAAAGTTTTTGAAGCGGTCAAAACTTGCCGACGCCGGGGTCAGTATGACCGTATCGCCGCTTTCGGCAATTTCGCGCGAGCGCGCGACCGCGCGCTCAAAATCGCTTTCCTCGTATATTTTCGGGCAGTTTTCCGAGTATACGGAACAGTTCTTTATCGCTGCTTTGATTTTCGGAGCTGTAGCCCCGGTCAGGATCACGGCTTTCGCGTATGTGCATACCGGCTCTCCGATGACATCATACGGTATGTGTTTGTCGTATCCGCCCATTATTGCAATGACTTTTTTACCGCCGAAAGAACGCAGTGCGGCGATCGTGCGGGTAGGGCTTGAGTCTATTGAGCTGTTATAATACTTCACTCCGTCAAGCTCGCGAACAAATTCGATACGGTGTTCCACACCTTTGAATGTGCGTGCGGTCTTACGAAGCGTTTCGACCGAGATCGTGCGGTAAAGCATTGCGTAAGCCGCCATGTAGTTTTCGACATTGTGCTTGCCCGGGATCATTATTTCCGATTCGTTCATTACAAATTCGTCGCTGTCGTACGTGTAGTCATGTACTCTGATCTCACCGTTTTCGGTGTAAACGCAGAGTGCGGCGTTCGTTTTGTCCGGCAGTCCCGATGAAGAAAAGAATCTGACCTCACAGCCGCACGGCACGTCTTTTGCCATGCTTCTTGTGATATCGTTTGAGTAGTTGAGCACTACACTGCCGTGCGTCATAAATTTGAATATCCGGCGCTTGGAATCAATGTATTCTTCATAATCGGTGTGCCAATCAAGGTGATTCGGTGATACATTGGTTATAAGCGCATGGTCGGGCGCTACGCTCATCGCGTGAAGCTGAAAGCTGGACAGCTCAAGCACAGCGGCATCAGAATCCGCTATGCTTTCGGCGCGATAAAACAGCGGGGTGCCGATGTTACCGCCGACATGAACCGTTCTGCCGCGCTTTGAATACTCCTCGCTCAGCATGAGGTAGGTCAGCGTCGTGGTAGTGGTTTTTCCGTCACTTCCGGTCACGGCAAATTTTTCACAGTCGGAGGTGTTGAAAAAAAGCTCAAGCTCGGAGGTAAGCTTTGCGCCGCTTTTTTCGGCTTTTACAAGTCCGGGTGCATCCTTTCGAATTCCCGGGGCTTTGATAATTATATCTTCATCAAACTCGTCAAGATAGTTTTCACCGAAAAAGAGCCGCGCATTGTTTTTTTTCAGTGATTCAATAAGCGTGGGATCGAATTTGTCCGCGTTTTTTTTGTCGTGCACCGAAACGATCGCGCCGTGCTCATGCAAGAGCGAAACAAGCGGTGCGTTTGATATTCCGAGTCCGACGACGGCGACCTTTTTGCCCTTGATGTCGTTATAAAATCGAGCAAGCTTTTCGTTCATAAATGCCCTCATGCCGGCGTTGCCGGTTACCGAATGTACGAATTTATCTTATATTTGACTCTACAGTATTATAGTATTCATTTTATCGTCCGGCGGAATAACGGCGTCGGACAAAATATTCATATTTTGTTTTTATCGCAAGGCTTTCAGCGCAAAATATACGCCCACATTAGCTTCGGCATCGCACAGCGCGCGGTGAGCTTCGTTTTGCTCGACTCCGAAAAGTTCGCTCAGATATTCAAGCCGAAGCTTCTGCCAGCCGTATTTTTCTTTGAGAGTCTCGGCAAATTCACAGGTGTCGAAATAGCTGTTTGAAAAATCAATTCCGGCATTTTGCGCACAGTTACGGATAAACGGGAGATCGCTGCACTTGAAGCCGTGACCTACCAGAATAAAACCTTCGGCAAAATCGAAAAATTTTTTTATTACTTCGGAGGCGGGCGGCTTGTCCTTCACCATTTCATCGGTTATGTGTGTCAGCTTTACCACGTGCGGGGTAATTTTGCGCCCGGGGTTGGCAAGCATCGAAAATCGGTCGGTGATTCTGCCGTTTTCGACCTTGACCGCGCCGATCTCGGTTATCTGCGCGGGCTTGTCGCCTACTGCCGCTCCGAAAGAACCGGTCGTCTCTATGTCAACCGCGACAAATGAATCAAAATCGGGTATCTTCAGCTCATGCGGCTGTGAAGCGTAGCTTGTACTGTTTACGCGGTAATCAATATTCATAAGACGGAGCTGTTCAAGCGTTCGCCTGAAGTTTGCTTCGTCGCAGTTTAGCGTTATTTCCGCCGTTCCGAGCTTATCGCCGTCGTCACACAGTCTGACGATTCCCGGCATACGGCAGTTGGCGGCTTTCAGTACCGCCGACTGATACTCTGCAACATCCGACATTGACAGCGTTTTCAGGTATTCGGCAATCAAAAACGGCGCGGCGGTTCCCGAAGTCGTTTCAATAGACGAAAGGTTCGCGGCAATGCGCGCGGACTTTTCTGCCATTTCCTCGGAGACCGTCGGGGACAGATAGCCCTTTTTCAGCCACTTCGGTTCAAGAAAAGCGGGGCTTTCAAATACGCTGTCGGCATAACTTCCGAGCAACGCTCGGCTTTGCTCAAACAGTTCGCGTAACTTCGCACGACGTTCTTTTTCCTCGCTTTCGGCGTGCGCTTCGATATATCGGTCGGTTTCGGCGAGCTTGGCGTCTATCGGCACGGTCAGCTTGAGCAGTTCAAATCTTGACGCTTCAAGCGGCTCGCGATATACGGCTTCCGCTTCCGCAAAAGTTTTTTCTATCCGATTTTTCAATTTCAAAAGCTCGTTTCGGTCATGCTTTGCGGAGGCGGTATTGTTGTAACCGTCGTTTTTGCAGTGAGCTAATTGTACGGATATGCTTTCTTTTAAGTCGTCAAAGTGCCCGGCGCCGTTCTTTCTTTGCTTTGAGGAAGCTGTCCTCTCGGTTTTCTCCATGTTATAATTACGCATACGGGCATTTATGCGCCCGTTCGGAATCCTTTCGTATTAGTCCGTGAATCGGTACGTCCGACTCGGTGATCGTTTATTTTGAACCTCGCCTGCGAAATCACTGACCTTCACATCGCGATACGCCGATTATACGGTGTCGCGAAAGCGCGATGCGTCGAAGCGGTATGATCCAATGTGCTGTGAGTATTATACCACATACCTTAAATGAATGCAACCATACCCGCGATTTTTACTCACAGCGCGAATAGAGTCGTCGGCTTGCGGTAATTATAGCTTTGTATACCGTTTGAACTGTCGTAAAGGAGATGTCGTAATTGCAAAAATTCAAGGAGTCGGTATTTGTTTTTATGCTCGGGGCTATTGCGTATACAACGCTTGAGATGGTGTGGCGCGCTTATACGCATTGGACGATGACGGTAACGGGCGGTATATGCTTTGTTCTCGTTTACATGATTTCAAAGCAAGCGTTGCCGCTTTGGGTGAAAGGAACGCTCGGCGCGTTGGTGATCACCGCGATTGAATTTGCGGTAGGCGTGACCGTAAACCTGATATTCGGATTGCAGGTATGGGATTATTCGGATATCCCTTTTAATCTGCTCGGTCAGATCTGCCCGAGATATTCGGCGTATTGGTTTATTTTGTGCATAGGGGTAATGCCGCTTTGCAAACGGCTGTCGGAGCGATGCTTGCTTATGTTCGGGGAAGACGTCCACGATAAAGAAGGTTTGTCTTTTCCGAAAGGTCGGAAGAAAAAGGCTTGAGCGCCGCCGCGCCCGGTTCTTTTGATAAATACCCGAGGACCTTGCCGGAGATCTGCGTATAAGCGCCGAAATTCTCACTCGGGCGGTGCGAAGCGAAAATTATCTGATCGGCGTTATCAAACATTGCTTTTGCGCGGGTAATATCCGAGCGATTGTCTGAATATCCTCCGAGATAAAAGATATTAAATCCGCCCGCCGATATATTAAAAGCTATACGGGGATGAGTCGCCCCGGCGGTCCGCTCGCCCGACAGGTACTCAATTTCAAATCCGTCAAGTTTGAGTTTTTCGGAGTTCGGATCGAAGAAGCACGGCTTGATCTTAAGTGTATCAGCCGTTTTTGCAAGCTGCACGGCAATATGCTTGTCTTCCTCGGTTTCGGGCAGCGGCATGAGCAGGTAACGGATCGGGAGATTGCCGTTCATGTGTCTGATCGCCGAAATATGACGGTTGTGATAGTGAGTCAGTATGTACGCGTCAAGCTCGGTAGAACCGCTCCGGCAGAGTGCGGCATACGCCGCGTCAGCCGCTTTATTTGCGCCGGATGATATATCTATATATGCGCTTCTGTTGCCTTGTGTAAGTACAAAACCGTCGTTTTGCCCGATGTTTACCGAATATACGCTGACCCTTGGAGCAAAGTAACAGGCGAACATTGATACAGCGGTAATGTACACTGCTAAAAATGAAAGCGACAGCGATATATACTGAATTGATGAAAACTTTTTTGCCGCAAAATAAAGTACAGCCGCCGCAAATACAATTGCGATCGGTGCGGCGAACGGATAGTGTGTGGATATAACGAGCGCGTCAAGGTTTGAGAACAGCGCCGCGGCGTTCTCGGTAAGTCCGACGGCTTTTTCACAAATGAATATCGTAAATACCGAAATAAACGGAATATGTGCAAAAAGCACTGCCGCAAGCGAAGAAAGCATTATTATCGCTATAAGCGGAGTAAACAGCAGTGTTGAGATCGGCGAAGCAAGCGAGATCTCGTTGAAAAAGAATAGTGATTCCGGATAAACGAAGGTCCCGGCGGCAAGCGAAATTCCGATCGAATCTGCGATAGTGCGCAGTACGTTGCTTTTGAAGCGCTCGCGGTTTTTCGCAAAAATTTCATCTGCGCATACCACTATGCCGAGGGTCGCCGAAAATGAAAGAATGAAGCCGATGTCGAATACTATAAAGCGGTCAAGGCAGGATAGGATCAGACCGCTGGTAAACAGGACGGTCACGGGATCGGGCTTTTCGTTTGCAAACCATGCAACGTTATAGCAAAGTACCATTATCCCGGCGCGCATGACCGACGGAGTCATTCCGGTAAAAAGCATTACGAATATCACTGCCGCAGATGAAAATATGAGTCTGAAGCGCTTAGGCATTCTGAAGAGGCGCAAAAGCATATCAACAAACATACATACGAGCGAAACGTGAAATCCGCTTAACGCAAACAGATGGGATATGCCTGCGCGTCTGAAGTTGCGGGATGTCATGTCGGACATGGCACTTTTATTTCCGACAAGCAGTGCGTTTGCAAGCGAATACGCTTCTTTTGAAAGCAAGCGTTCAAGCCGGTATCCGAAGCTTGCCGCAAGACTTTGCAAGACCGTCCCGGGTGAGCTTCGCCGCGTGATATCGTATAGTTCGGACTCGGATTCTATTGATACCGAATATCTGATATTATTGCGCTTTAAAAAGAGGAGCGAATAATCGGAGAGGGAAGCGGCTGATTCCGCGAGGTTGACGTTGGCTTCAAACAGGTCACTCTCTCTGAGCTCTGCCGCAAACGGGGCGGTAACGAATACGGAAAAGCCGCAGGGACGGTTTTCAATTTCGTAAACTTCGGCAACAAGCGAGGTGAAAGAACTGTCGGAAGTATAGATCTTTTCGACGCGCGCCTTTAAGTTATATTTTTCGCCCGACTTGATATCTGCACTGCTTTGGTAAGACAGGATCGCCGTAAATGCGCAAACTGCGAGCGCGGCTGTAATGCAAATTTCCGCAAGCTTCGGAAAGGGTGCGTATCCGATCTTTCCGGGAGATACGGTCTTTATGACGTGATATACCGTCGGCAGTGCGATTGCGGCAATGCAGAGGATCACAAGCATTGCAAGGTTTGAGCGGACATTGATAAGTTGAAAAACAAACAATGAGGCAAGCACAGTTGCGCATATAGTCGCAAAGGGTCTGCTTTCAAAAAAATTCATACTGCGAGAGTCCTCGGTTTTTGAATAATTGTTACGAAATCCGTGCGTTTCTGACGGATCATATTATAGCATCGGCGTGATCTTGTGTCAACATTGCGTGTGTGATGAGCCAAGTCGAAAAAAACATGGATCGATCGCTTGATAATTACCGACAGATATGATATACTCTGGGTGTGCAAAAGCACCGTAAAACATTACGAGCATCACGATGATTTTTCGGAGGAAATGTGCTATGATAATTCGCGTCAACGGGCCGAGTTCAAATACGACCGATGTATTGATGAGCGGTACTGCCGGAGGGCATACTTACGCCGCCGCGCCCGACTGTATTCTCAAAGACGGTCAGCCGTACATATACCGTATGGGGGAAATACATTATTCCCGTGTTCCCGACACAGATTGGGAAAGAGAACTGATCAAAATGAAAGAGGGCGGCATTGATGTGATCGCCGGCTATGTTTTTTGGAATCATCACGAGCATGAGGAGGGGAGCTTCGATTTTTCGGGCAACCGAAATATACGCCGCTTCATCGACACTTGTGAAAAGCTTGATCTGCCGTTTTTTCTGCGTATAGGTCCGTGGGCGCACGGAGAGGCAAGACAGGGCGGATTTCCCGATTGGCTTGTCGATAAGGGGTGCGCGCTTCGCACGAACGATAAAGAATACCTCTTTTATGTGAGGAGATTTTTCAAGGCGATCTACGCAGAGCTCAGAGGTTCGGAAAACATAATCGGAATACAGGTTGAAAACGAAAAGCCGCACGAGCCGGAGTATCTTGAGATTTTGCGGGAAATGCTTGTTGACATCGGCTTTTGCGCTCCGCTTTGGTCGGCTACCGCGTGGGGTAAGGCAGAGCTTCCGAACTCTCTTTTGCCGATGTTCGGCGGTTATCCCGAGGCTCCGTGGGATGACAGCACGGACAAGCTTCCCCCCAACACGAATTACTTTTTCTCGCAGATACGCGAGGATTCGGTCATCGGAGCGGATATGCTCGGACATTCATCAGGCAAGGTTATTAAAGAAAAGTACTTGGGCAAATATCCGTATCTGACCTGTGAACTCGGCGGAGGCAATCAGCCGACTTTCCAACGCCGACCGTTGTTTTCGGCTGCCGACATTGCTTCGCTTGCAATCTGCAAGCTCGGAAGCGGAGCCGTGGGGCTTGGATATTATATGTATCACGGCGGCGTAAACCCGGTGTCGCGCGACGCGGACGGTAAGCTTATAACCTATCAGGAAAGCCGCGAAAGCGGTTATGCCAACGACTATGCGATCGTGTCATATGACTTTAAAGCGCCGCTCGGCGATACCGGGCATATCAGAGAAAGTTATTATGCTCTTAAGGAAATAAATGAATTTGTTGCCGCTACAGAGAAAATCCTGTCTCCGATGCGTGCATATATGCCCGAAAATATAATTGATGATATATACGATACCGATACTGCGCGCATTTCGGTACGCTCGGACGGAAAGAGCGGATTTATCTTTTACAATAATCATGTTCACGGCGGCACGCTTGGACAAAAGCATGTGGAGCTTACGATCGTGTTGAACGACGGCGAGCTCAAGGTACCGGTGTACTTGCCGGAGAGCGGCTACGGTATTATTCCGTTTAACCTGAAGCTTGGTAATGTGATTGTGCGCTATGTGACTGCGCTTCCGATCTTTTATTCGGACAAAAGAGTTGAATTTGTGCCGCTTCGCGGAGTAAAACCCGAAATTTGTCTGTCAAACGGCGAGATATGCCCGCTCGGCGAGGTCACGGAGCTTGGCGGCGTTCATATAGTTTTGCTTGAAAACGAAAAGCCTGCTCCCGATAAGTTTGTGCCGCTCACTGTCGAAAAGAGCGCAAACGTACTGCCGTTTGAAGCCTTTGCGCATATTATTCGCCGGGACAAAACCCGTTTGTCGGACAAAACCGAGGAATATGAGATAAGTATCCCGCAGGGAGTTGAGACTTTGTGCCTGCAGGTTGCGGGAAATGTCGCGGCGGCGTATGAAATGAAAGATACCCCCCGACTTATTTCCGATTATTATTGCGACGGGGATAATTGGTATGTTGATGTCCGCGGAGTCGGTACCGACAGAACGGATGCGGTGAATAAGGTCCGTAAGATCCGTATAAAGGTCGAGCCGTTGCTTGCCGAAGATCGCGGGAATATCTATTTTGAGACCGAAATGCCCGAAGGTGTGACCGACGTTAAGGCTTTTGCCCTTGAATGAGTGGGAACAGGCAAAATAATATATTGCTTGATAGAAAGCAACCCAAATGTTCCGCAAAAGCGGAAAAGGCATCGCTCGTGAAGTGAACCCAAAAGTATAGACAGAAATTAAATATCAAAT